>JABMRL010000093.1 GCA_013202615.1 Dehalococcoidia bacterium | reverse complement strand
TCTGTGGAGGTACCGGCTACATGAAGGATTATCCGGTCGAGAAGATGATGCGGGACGCCAAAATCACCCAGATATACGAAGGCGCCAACCAAATCCTGCGCAACGCTATTGCCGTTGAATTGAGAAAGCGGAAGGCAAAGACGGAATGAACGTCGTCGTCTGCCTGAAACAGGTGCCCGGTACCACGCAGGTAAAAATCGACCCCGAGACCAATACCCTCATCCGCGAGGGCATCGAGAACATCATCAATCCCTTTGATACCTACGCTATTGAGGAGGGCGTCCGGCTGAGAGAGAGGTTTGGCGGCAAGGTAACCGTCATCAGTATGGGCCCCCCTCAGACGGAAGCCGCCCTGAAAGAAGCCGTCTCCCTCGGTGTTGACGAGGGGATTCTGTTGAGCGACCCGGCGTTCGCCGGTGCCGATACCTGGGCGACCTCCCGCACGCTATCGATGGCACTCCGCAAGCTGGAGCCGTATGACCTCGTCATCTGCGGTCGGCAGACACTGGACGGTGATACCGGGCAGGTGGGCCCGCAGCTCGCCGAGATGCTTTGCCTCCCGTTTGTCGCCTATGTCAGTCAGATAGAGGAGATAGCCGATGGCGAGATGCGTGCCCGGCGCATGGTCGAGGACGGGTATGAAATCATGGGAAGCCCTCTTCCTGCCGTTATCACCGTAGTCAAAGAGATTAACACGCCGCGTCTTCCCTCGCTGCGCGGCATTGCCCGCTCGAAAAGCGCCAGTATAGCGGTATGGGGAGTCAAAGAGTTAAACATTGACCCGGGCAAGGTCGGTATGGCTGGCTCTTTCACCAGGGTCATCAGGATATTCTCTCCCCAGCAGGACCGCAGGGGTGAGATATTTCAGGGAGATTTAGAAAGTCAGGTGGACTGTCTGGTTGGCCGGTTAAAGGATGACGGGCTGGTCTGAAGTTAAAAGGTATGAGTAACGTGAATTACCGGGGAGTATGGGTGTTCGCCGAGCAGCGAAACGGCGAAATCAGGGGCGTCGTCTATGAGCTACTGGCCAGGGGAAGAGGCCTGGCGGACGCTTTACAGACGGAATTGAGCGCCGTATGTTTGGGACATGAAGTCGGTGATGTCAATAACTTGATAGCCCATGGTGCCGACAAAATCTATCTTGTCGATAGCCCTGAGCTGGCGAACAATCAGGAAGACCTTCTGACGCAGCAACTCGTCGAGCTGATTCAGCAGCACCGACCGGAGATAGTCCTGGCTGGAGCCACCGCGCTGGGACGCGCCTTCGTTCCCCGGGTGGCGGCGGCATTGCCCACCGGACTCTCCGCCGACTGTATCAGCCTGGATATCGATGCTGAGAAGAGGCTGCTCCTGCAGACGAAGCCGACCTTCGGTGGCAATATCATGGCTGTCATAACCTGCCCGGAAGCACGACCGCAGATGGCGACGGTGCGACCCCACGTCTTTTCCCGGCGCGAATCGGATGGCAGCCGAAAAGGGGAAATAATAACGGTAGATTTTAAGCGGGAACGCATCACCTCAAGGACAAAACTTATCGACTTTGTTGAGGAAATTGCGGAAACGGTCAGAATTGAAGAGGCGGATGTCATCGTTGCCGGGGGTAGAGGCTTGGAAAAGGCGGA
Organism: Dehalococcoidia bacterium; assembly: GCA_013202615.1. Lineage (GTDB taxonomy): Bacteria > Chloroflexota > Dehalococcoidia > Dehalococcoidales > RBG-16-60-22 > E44-bin89. The sequence goes on along the minus strand of JABMRL010000093.1, from coordinate 5,376 downwards.
GAATTTCGAGATGCTCAATGAGCTGGCCTCAGTCATGGGCGCGGCGGTGGGTGCCACGCGCGCGGTGGTGGACGAGGGGTGGGTTGCCTATTCACACCAGATAGGCCAGACCGGGAAAACGGTCTACCCCGGGCTGTATATCGCCGTGGGCATTTCCGGGGCCCTGCAACACACGGTGGGCATGCAGACCTCGGAGTGCATCGTTGCCATCAATGACGACCCCAATGCCCCCATCTTTGAAGTGGCCACCTACGGCATCGTCGGCGACCTGTTTCAGGTGGTGCCGCTGCTAATCGAGAAACTGAAGAAGCGGTGAGCCCATGTTTTTCCTCAATTATTCAACTTTGATAGACCCCCTCCTGCGAGGCATCAGACCTTACACCATATACTTTTCCGGAATGAAGGCCGGGGACATGGTCTTGGATGTCTGCTGCGGGACCGGAGACCAGTCCTTTTATTACGCTGGGGCTGGTATCATGGCTACGGGCATCGATCTGGACCCGAATATGCTCAAGTTGGCCAGGAAAGGTAAAAGAAAAAGGGACAATGTCTCATTTCAGCGAGCTGATGCCTGCTATCTGCCATTCAAGGATAACAGCTTTGACTGTGCCTCCATATCTTTTGCCCTGCACGAGAAGGAGAGGGCCGCCCGGGATAAAATAATCTCGGAGATGAAAAGGGTGGTCAGGAAAGGCGGAGCTTTGATTTTCCTCGATTTTCAGGTTCCAGTGCCCAACACTATGTTCCCCCGCTTGGTCAAAATCATTGAATTTTTCGCCGGCAGAAATCATCATCGTTGTTTCAGAGATTACTTGGCACAGGGCGGATTGGATGTGCTATTGGCCAGAAACCAGCTTGCCGAGGCCAGAAGAGATTATCTCAACGACGGACTCATCACCATAATCAAAGCGATGAACTCGTAGTATCACGCTTCACCGAGCTTGCGGCGAATACGCCGCTTGCCTTATAATAGAATGAACTGGCTGGTGAGGAGGTGGCTGTTATGGAGATAAATGTTTCCCAGTTGCTCAAGGAACCCATCGGGTCATCCCGTAAATATAAAGTAGACGGCAATCTTGATATTGTCGAAGAGCGTGACAGCGCGGTAAGCGGCGATGTCAGCCTGCTCAGAACGCATCGCGGCATTCTGGTCAGGGGAAAATTGCATACCGAGCTCGAACTAACCTGCAGCCGTTGCCTGAGCGCTTTTAAGTGTCCACTGGACATAAGTTTGGAGGAGGAATACATTCAAACCGTTGACGTCAATAGCGGATTGCCGCTGCAGCCTTTCGGTGAGTCCGGTTCATTCGCCATTGACGAGCATCACGTAGTTGATTTGAGTGAAGCCATACGCCAGTATGTACTGCTGGCGATACCGATGAAACCGCTGTGCCGCGAGGGCTGTGCCGGGATATGCCCTGAGTGCGGACGCAATTTGAACCAGGGACCCTGCGGCTGCCCTGTACGGACAGTGGACCCGCGCTGGTCTAAACTCATGAATCTGACGCAGCTCGGCAAATAAAATAAGAGGAAACGCAGATTATGGGAGCACAACCAAAAAGAAAGATATCCAAAGCGCGCCGTGGTAAGAGAAGAAGCCATCTGGCATTGAAGCCCCCCCAGTTTGATTACTGTCCTCAGTGTCATAACCCGAAGCTGCCACATCACGCTTGCCCCAACTGTGGCAATTATGCCGGCAGAGAGGTCATTGAGATGCCGGGACCGTCAGCAAGGTCTGAATAGGTCCTTCCTCTCCAATTCAGTGCGCGGTGGGAATCTATGGTTGAACCGACTGAAGTAGCTTACATCTTTCCCGGTCAGGGAGCGCAGTGGGCAGGCATGGGGCATGACCTCTATGAGACCTTCGCTTCAGCGAAGGCCGTCTTCCATCAGGCTGATGAAGTGCTTGGATTTCCTCTCTCAAGACTGTGTTTTGAAGGTCCTGAGGAGGAACTGCGCCAGACCATAAATGCCCAGCCAGCCATCCTGGTCGTCAGCTATGCCTGCCTGGAAGCGGCCCGCGAGGTCAATTCCAATCTGCCGCCGCCCAGGTTCGTTGCCGGTCACAGCCTCGGCGAGTATACCGCGCTGGCTGTATCCGGCGTGTTCGATTTTAAGACCGCGGTCTATCTGGCGAGGGAGCGGGGTCGTTTGATGCATGAGGCCAACAACACCCGTCCCGGGAGCATGGCGGCGGTTATCGGCCTTGAGGAGTCGGTGCTGAGCGAGGTATGCCGGCAGACAGGAACCTGTATTGCGAACATAAATTCGCCGGGGCAGCTGGTTATAGGCGGCGATAAAGATGGCGTGGCGGAAGCCATGGAGCTGGCCAGGGAAAAAGGTGCCGCCCGTGTGATACCACTGCCGGTAAGCGCGGCGTTTCACACTCCGCTGATGCAGCCGGTTGTTGAGAGCATGGCGGAAATTATATCACAGCCTGCTTTTGCTGACCCTTCTATTCCCGTCATTGCCAATACCACCGCTCAGCCCCTGACCACGGCGCAGGCAGTAAAGGAAGAGCTTATCCATCAGCTGTGCAATTGTGTCCAGTGGCAGCGTTCCGTGGAATACATGGTCGATGAAGGCGTGAACACGTTTATTGAGATAGGTCCGGGAAAGGTGCTTACCGGCTTGATAAAGCGGATAAACCGGGAGGTACAGACCCTGAACATTGGAGATGCGCAGGCGGTAAGCAGCCGCCTGACATAACCCGAGGAGGTGAACATGGATCTTTCCGGCAAGGTAGCCATTATCACCGGCAGTGCTCGTGGCATTGGGAAAGAGATTGCGCTCAGGCTGGCCGAGGCCGGCGCGACTGTTGTCGTCAGCGATGTTGCCGATGCGGAGCCGGCGGCTGAGGAGATAAGGAAGATGGGCCACCAGAGCCTGGCGGTGGCGGCTGATGTCACCTCCGCGTCTGATGTAGCCGGTATGGTGGAAAAAGTGACCGCTGAATACGGACGGATTGATATTCTGGTAAATAACGCCGGCATTGCCCGCGACCAGCTTTTAATGCGGATGTCGGAGGAGGACTGGGACGCGGTGCTCAATGTGAATTTGAAGAGCGTTTTCCTGTGCACCCGCGCCGTACTGCGCCAGATGGTCAAGCAGAGGTGGGGTCGCATTGTCAGCATATCCAGCATCGTGGGCATCGTGGGCAACCCCGGACAGGCAAACTACGCTTCGTCTAAAGCGGGGATAATCGGCTTCACCAAAACCATTGCCCGTGAGGTTGGCTCGCGCGGCATTACGGTCAATGCCATTGCTCCCGGCTTTATTGTCTCCAAAATGACCGAGCAGCTGGGCGAGGAACAGAAAAGTGAGATGCTGAAGCGGATACCGCTCGGTTTTCTGGGCACGCCGCGCGATGTGGCCGAGACGGTGGCGTTTCTATCGTCGGAAGAGGCCAGGTATATCACGGGTCAGGTCTTGGGCGTGGACGGTGGACTGGGGGGACTATAAAATAGAAGCGGACTATACTGATTTCTGATTATTTGTTTTTTTACCCAGTGATTCTACATCCGGGCGGTGCCTGAGCCCCCACTCCTTGAAACACTGGAGCACTTCCTCATCGCTGGGCTCATGCCAGTAGCGGTAGAAGTCGGAGACATAAAATTCCGGACCGAAACCGGCCACACAGGCAATTACCTTGTTGGCCACTTTTTCCACTTTGGGCAGTGCGGCGGCCGATGCCACCGGCACGGCGACGATTATCTCCTGCGGTTGACGATAGCGTATCGATTCTACAGCGGCCATCATGGTATAGCCGGAAGCGAGCCCGTCGTCAACGATGAGCACCGTTTTACCTTTAACCAGCGAGGGAGGTTTTTTGCCGTGGTAGAGCAGGCTTCGCTGGCGGATGGCAGTTCTTACCTGGCTCACCTGGTAGTTTATCTGCTGCTGGCTCAAATTAAATCGCTTTACCAGGTCCTCATTGAGTATAGTGGTGCCGTCGTCGGTCACGGCGCCAAAGCCGCCCTCGGGGCTGAGTGGCAGTGGGATTTTACGCGAGATGATGATATTGAAGTCGGCATTGAGTGCCAGCGCCACCCCCAGCCCGATAAGTACCCCGCCGTTGGGGATTGCCAGCACCACGGCCGACCGGTTCCGGTACTCGGCCAGCCAGGTCGCCAGCTGTTGGCCGGCATCGTAGCGGTTCTCAAAAACTGGGTCCTGTCTGATTTGACGCATACTCAACTTGGCTAATATCTCTTTTCAGACGATTAATTTGAATTCAGTCACATCCACCAATCCCCGGTCGGTGAGCTTGAGTTCGGGAATCACGGGCAGGGCAAGAAAAGAAAGGGTGGCGAACGGCGAGGGAAGTCTGGCGCCAAGCTCTCTGGCTTTCTGCTCCAGCTTGCCCAGTTGGGCAATCACGACTTCCAGCGGTTCATCGGAAAGTAGCCCGGCGATGGGCAGGCTCAGGCTGGCCAGTACCTGGCCGTTGGCCACTGCCGCCAGGCCGCCCTGCAGGCGCTCGATTTCCTGAACCGCCGCTATAATATCTTCATCGCTTGTCCCGACGGCAATTATGTTATGCGAATCATGAGCAACCGAGGAAGCGAGCGCTCCCTTCTTCAGCCCGAAGCCGGTGACCATCCCCCGCCCCACATTGCCGGTTGCATGGTGCCTTTCGGCGACCACCAGTTTCAGAATATCGCGTTCCGTATCAGAAATAACCTGGCCATCGACCACCCTGACCTTGAGGTAGCGCTTTCGGGTAACAATCTGTCCCGGGACGACTTCAATGACGGGCAGTTCTGCTGATGTAGCTGGCAGACTCAGCTTTTTGAGGGTAACCGGCTTCATATTTACCGTTCCGGTTACGGTGCGGTTATCTACCTGCGGCAGTGGGAATAGTGGCCTGCCTTCTCTGGCAACCATCCGGCCGCGATAGAAGACCGTGTTAACCGACAGGTCATCCAGGTCGTCCAGCACCAGAATATTGGCAAAGTAGCCGGGAGCTATTGCCCCGAGGCTGCCAAGGCGAAAATACTCTGCGGCATTGATGGTAGCCAGCTGGATGGCCCGCACCGGCTCGAGGCCGAGGCGTATCGCTTTGCGCACCACGGCGTCGATATCTCCGTCGTGGAGCAGGTCATAAGCGCTGCGGTCGTCAACAACAAAGAGGCATCGTTTATAGGTTTTATCGGTGACCAGCGGCAGCAGTGCCGCCAGGTTCTTTTCCGAAGAGCCTTCCCGTATCATAACGAACATGCCCTTTTGCAGCTTTTCCCTGGCCTCTTCAAGAGCCATCGATTCGTGGTCGGAGCCTATGCCGGCGGCGATGTAGGCGCTGAGGTCTTTCCCTCTGACGCCGGGTGCATGCCCGTCGATAATCTTTCCCCGGCTCAGGGCAATCTTGCGCAGCAC
>JABMRL010000092.1 GCA_013202615.1 Dehalococcoidia bacterium | reverse complement strand
GGGCTGGGCTGGTTGGCGGGCATGGCCTGTCTCTTGACCGTCGGGCTGCGGACAACGCCGAAGGTATCCGCAGTGAGCGCGGTACCGCCACCCAGGATATGGCCGAACGGGGTGCCCTTGCCAATCTCCTGCATCAGCTCGATGGCCTTCTCGCTGTCCCCGAACTTGGCCAGTCCGGCTTCCATGCACACACCGAGGGTCGCCCCGGCCTCGATGGTATCCACGCCGTAATCGTTGCACAGGCGAATCAGCTCCCCGGTAACATCCAGGCTGTCAATGCCGCAGTTGGCGCCGAAGGACCAGAGCGACTCATACTCCTGGCAGGAGACCAGCTCGGTGCCATCTTCTTTCGGGTAGACGTTGGAGCACTGGATGATGCAGCCGGGGCTGCACCGGTGGCCGGTCATGCCGACGCCGCCGCGCTTGTCGCAGGTCTCCTTTATCATTTCCCCGGAAATTTTGGCCGCACCCTCAAACCGCCCCTCTCTGAAGTTGCGGGTTGGCAGGGCGCCGGCCTCGTTGATGACATTGATACAGACGGCTGTGCCGTAGGTATTCAGCCCCCCGCCGGGCTTGGTGACGTCGTGCTGTAGCAGCGCATCGGTCATCTTCTTGCGGCCGGAATCGAAAGCCTCTTTGTTGGCCAGCGGTATGCTGGAACCACCGGCATCATCAATGACGATAGCCTTGAGTCCCTTGCTGCCCATCACCGCGCCGACGCCGCCGCGGCCGGCATAGCGGCTGGGGCGGTTCTCCGGGTCATTTACAGCGATGCCGGACATTGCCATCAGCATTTCCCCGGCGATGCCGATGCTGATGATGCCTGTCTTCTCGCCGAATTTCTTGAGCATCTTGGGGTAGACTTCGTACAGGCCCTTGCCGACCCATTCCGCGGCTGCCGGCATCAGTTCGGCGCCATCCTTACTAACCTTGAGCACCTGGAACTTGCCCTTTTCCTTGGGCTGCCCCTCGATAATGATGGCTTTTATGCCGATGCGCGCCAGTTTATCCGCGGCAACGCCGCCGGAGTTGGCTTCTTTAATGCCTCCCGTCAGGGGGGATTTGCAGCCGACGGAGAGACGCCCGGCTGTCGGGGCGCCGCTGCCGGTTAAAATGCCGGGAGCGAAGGTGATTTTGTTGTTCGGCCCCAGAGGATGGCAGGTAGGCGGCACCTCGTCGCAGGTTATGGCTGAGGTCAGGCCGCGCCCGCCTAAAAACTTGTACTTGTCGGGCACAGCTTCAAACTTGGCTGTCAGGTCACTCATGTTGACGCGCAGAATTTTGCTCATTATTGGACTACCTCCTTACTAAAATGGTATTGAGATAATTGAAAGTATACCATAATTTTTCCGCCTGTCAATAAGAGGAAATATAAATTCAACCAGCAGATGTGCGGATTTACAGCACCAGTCTCATTGAGATATACTTAAGTATACCCGCTTGAAATCAAGTCAGGAGGCATTTCACCGCTTTGGCCGTCGTCAGGGTAACGAGTTTCAGCCAGCTAAAAGAGAAGGCGGAGGCATATCTTCCGGCCGAGAAGATTGCGGTTGTCGAGGAGGCTTATCAGTTTGCCGCCGAGGCCCACCAGGGACAGATGCGCCTCTCGGGCGACCCGTATTTGGAGCATCCGGTGCAGACCGCAATTATACTTGCTGAGCTCCAGCTTGACGTTGCCTCTCTGGCGGCGGCGTTGTTACACGATGTGCCGGAGAACTGCGACATACCCGTCGAAAAGATAACAGACAAGTTCGGGCTGGAGATAAGCCGGCTGGTAGACGGGGTGACCAAACTGGGCAAGGTATCCTGGCAGGCCGCGGGGACGGCACCGCGAGAGACTCAGGCGGAAAACCTGCGGAAGATGCTGGTCGCCATGGCAGAGGACCTCCGTGTGGTATTCATCAAGCTGGCGGACAGGTTACATAATATGCGCACTCTGGACGCCCTGGCTCCGGAAAAGCAGCAAAGCGTGGCGCAGGAAACTCTGGAAATCTATACCCCGCTCGCCCATCGCCTCGGCATATGGGAACTGAAGTGGCATCTGGAAGACCTGGCCTTTCAGTATCTTGAGCCGGGGAAATTCCGTCGTATTGTTACGCTGCTGGCAGCACGCCGTGCGCAGCGGGAGAACTTCATCGCTCAGGTAACGGATATCCTGAAGAAAGAACTGGACAAGGCCGGTCTGAGAGCCGAGCTTTCCGGCCGACCCAAGCATATATACAGCATTCATCAGAAGATGGAGCGGGGGCGTGACTTCAACGATATCTATGACCTCCTGGCACTGAGGGTGCTTGTCAACACGGTGCCGGATTGCTATAGCGTCGTGGGCATCATTCACAGCCTGTGGCACCCGGTACCCGAGGAATTTGACGACTACATTGCCAGTCCAAAACCAAACGGATACCAGTCACTGCACACGGCCGTCATGTGTTTCGGCACCACTCCTCTGGAAGTCCAGATACGTACCCGTGAGATGAACCACAATGACGAGTACGGCGTGGCGGCGCACTGGCGTTACAAACAGGGGCAGAAGGCCGACCTGCACTTCGAGGAAAAAATCGGCTGGCTGCGCCAGCTTGTCGAGTGGCACCGTGAACTGAGTGGGTCGGAAGAGTTCCTGGAATCGGTAAAAACGGACATATTCATCGACCAGGTCTTCGTGTACACCCCGAAAGGGGATATAAAAGACCTGCCGAGAGGCTCCGCGCCGCTTGATTTTGCCTACCGGGTGCATACTGAACTGGGGCATCGCTGCATCGGCGCCAAGGTGAATGGGCGACTCGTACCGCTTGACTACGAGCTGAAAAATGGCGACGTTGTGGATATTATGTCCACAAAAGGGGAAAAGGGCCCCAGCCTCGACTGGCTGAATCCCCATCTTGGCTTTGTCCGGACCTCCCACGCCAAGGAAAAGATACGGCAATGGTTTAAGAGACAGGAGCGTGCGGAGAACATCGAGCGCGGCCGCCAGATTCTGGACAAGGAATTACGCCATCTGGGAATCATCATTGAGCGCGAGGAACTTGCGGAATTATGTAACTTCAGTAATGCGGAAGACTTCCTGGCGGCGATTGGCTATGGAGGGATTTCTACCCATCAGATTGCGACGAAGCTGGCCGCGCAGGAGGAGACACCCAAGCCTATCCCGGAAGTGGCGCCGCGCAAGCCGGTGCCCTCTACGGTACGCGTGCTGGGCGTGGGCAATCTGGTCACCCATCTGGCCCAGTGCTGCCATCCGGTACCGGGTGATAAAATCATCGGCTATATCACGCGCAGTCGCGGTGTCACCATTCATCGCCAGGATTGTTACAGTGTCCAGCATGAGGATGAGAAGGACCGGCTGGTGCCGGTGGAGTGGGGGCAGACGGACGCACTGTATCCGGTCAATATTCAGGTCGAAGCCTGGGACAGGGTGGGGCTTGTGCGTGATATCACCGTCGTTGTCGCCGAAGAGAAAGTGAATATCACCTCGCTGGTCACCCGCAATCAGAGTGACCGTACGACAACCATGGAGTTCACCATGGAAACGCAGGGCCTGGCGCAGTTAAGCCGACTCCTCAAGAAAATCGAATCGGTAAAAGGAGTGCTTCGCATTGTCCGTATCGGGGATAAGGCGTCGGGCAAAAAGGATGATAAAACTTGACTTGAACTTGTGATTAAGCATAATATGTACATTTGAGGCCTAATTTTCAAGGTTAGAGTAGGGGGGACTGATATTGCCAAAGAGTAAGGAAGCGCGCAACTCGGAAAAGCGACAGTTGAGAAACCGCGCCGTTCGCAGCCGGGCAAAGACTTTCATTACCAGGGCGGAGAAACTTGTCTTCACCGGTGAGATGGAATCTGCTCAGGCGGCGGTGGCGGAGTCGATAAGCGCTCTGGACAGGGCGGCGGAGAAGGGGATTATCCATCCCAACAATGCGGCCCGACGCAAGTCACGATTGATGAAGAAGCTCAACCAGGCTCAGGCTTCTGCGGTGGAAGTTGTTGAAGAAGAGGTGACTGAGGTGGAGGCGACGGAAGCGAAAGCCGAGGAGAAGCCGAAGAAGAAGCCGAAAGCAGAGAAAAAACCGAAGGCAACAAAGAAAGAGAAGAGTAAGTAGACCACTGATTACTCTCCTGTAATCTGCAATAAGACCTGTCTTGACCTCGGCCGATTGTCAAAGTCCACAACCACCAGCTGCTGCCACGTGCCCAGTGATAATTTTTTATCGTTGAACGGGACCACCAGCGACGCTCCCAGCAGCGAGGCCCGCACGTGGGAATAGCCATTGCCATCACCCCAGGCGCGGTCGTGCCGGTATTCCATATTTTTAGGGACAACCCGCTCCCACATCTCTTTGAAATCAGATATAAGGCCGGGCTCGTTTTCAATGGTGGTTACCCCGGC
>JABMRL010000012.1 GCA_013202615.1 Dehalococcoidia bacterium | reverse complement strand
GGACTTCAAATCCGTTGGGGGGCGTTAGAAGCGTCTTCGGTGGGTTCGACTCCCATACGCTCCCGCCAATTTTTTGCCCTGCTGCTTATTAGTCCGCCGGCCCTGCGGCGTGTTCTGTTTATCGCTGAATAGTATTATCGAAAGCCCAGTTTTTTAGGAGCCTGATACCATGTATCTTGATTGGGTTACTACGGCCGTCCTGAGTGCGGCAATTTTCGGGATGGTGCATGTAATTGATAGCCACCTTATATCAAAGAGAATGCCCAGCTTCAAGGCTTACCTCTTGGTTATCGGTTTTTTTATTCTCTTCATCAGCGTAGCTTTAGCCCTTTTATTCCCTTTACCGCCGAATGTCGGCGTCTGGCCGTTAGCTATGGCGATACTATCCGGAATAACCAGGGCGGCTTCCGTTCTTATCATGCTTCACCTGATGAAAAAAGAGGAGGTCTCACTGGTAATACCGGTAGCCAACACATACCCGATAATCGTAGCTCTCATAGCTATGCCAACGCTCAACGAAGCTATGAACCCCCTGCAATGGGTGGCAATAATAATAGTGGTATTTGGGGTACTGCTGGCCTCAGTCCGGCTGAGGGCAGGAGCCCGTATTACCTGGCTTGGTAAACCTCTGGTTCTACTTTCCGGCTCAAGTTTTCTCTGGGCAATATCAGATATCATGGCAAAATATGCCCTGGAATACATGTCCAGCTGGAATATGTACTGGATTTCTCACTTAATTATTCCGGTAGCCTTTTTCTCCATCTCATTGCGCCCGAGTGTTTTTCGAGAAGTAATGAATTTTAAAGAGAGAAATTCATCGATATTAATGGTGACACTGAACGAGGCGATGGCGGTGATAGCTCTGGTATTGTTCTACTGGTCAATGCAGAGAGGGCCGGTATCTCTGGTCGCCGCAATTTACAGCATTCGGCCGGTTTTTGTTTTTATTTACGCTTTTATAATCAGCCGTTTTTCAAACATGCTCCTGGAAAGCCGGAGTGGCGGGGAAGCGCTGGCACTGCGTTTCATAGCCATTGCCCTGATTGTTGGCGGCATAGCCATCATATACCTTGCCTGAGATAGCTCTTCAACAGCGCCTCCGGCCAAACCGGCGGCCAGGGCAGGGGCTGCGGCGAGAATTTCACTCCCGTTTCGTGCTATTATACATATACGCTAATAACCCGCCGAAGCGCCTTTTTTCGCAGAAAGGAAACCGCCATCAGAAGCAGATTCAGTTTACGCTCTCTTTTTAGTGGACTGATGCCCCTGTTCGTGCTGGCACACCTCTCCCACCACCTGGTTACTGCCCTGCCGGTGCCGCTCCTGCCCTATATCCGCGACGAATTCGCCCTGGATTACACCCGCGCCGGGTTCATCATATCGGCTTTCGGTGTGGCCTATGGTATCTGCCAGCTGCCGGCGGGATGGCTCGCCGACCGTTTCGGCCCCCGTATCCTGCTCACCATAGGCATCGTCGGCGTGGGCGCCGCCGGGCTGCTGGTCGGCTTATCTCCCAACTATCTTATATTGCTCGCCGCCCTGGTGCTGATGGGCATAATGGGGGGTGGTTATCATCCCGCCTCCACCACCATGATATCATCCGTGGTAAAGCCAGGAAAACGCGGCCAGGCGCTCGGTTTTCACCTGGTCGGCGGCAGCTTCAGCTATTTCCTGGCACCGCTCATCGCCGCCGGCATTGCCGTCGCCTGGAACTGGCGCGGCCCGTTCATCGCCATGGCCATTCTCAGCATCGGCATCGGCATTATACTTCACGTCATGCTGAGAAAACGCATGTCAACCCGGAAAACAATGACCAGGGACACCAGCGTTGAACCGGAAACTCCATTTTCTCCCGGTAATAAGCGCCGCCTGATAACCGTGATTGTGCTTAGCGCTTTCACCATGGCACTGGTAATGTCCGTCCTCTCTTTTATCCCGCTTTTCCTGGTCGACACTTTTGGCACCAGCAAGGAAGCGGCGGCGGCTTCAATGGCCCTCGTGTTTGCCATGGCATTCTGGGCGGGGCCACTCGCTGGCTATCTCTCGGACCGCTTTGGCCGTATGGCAATAATCATAACCACGTGCGTTATGGCCGGCATCGTGGTCTACCTGCTCAACATCGTTCCCTACGGATTCGGTATTTATGTCTTGCTGGCTGCCATCGGCACGGTAACGTCTTTCAGTACCATAGTAGCGCAGGCATACATCGTCGACCACACACCGGCAAAACACCTCTCCACAGTGCTCGGCTTCTACTTCTTTGGCAACATGGAAGGCAATGGAGTACTGACCCCGGCCCTGGGTTACCTGATTGACCACCTCGGCTTCCATACCAGCTTCACCATCAGCAGCGCGGCTATAATAGTCGCACTTGTCGTCTGCTCTTCAATCCTATGGCTGAGCCGGAGATAACTAAGAAAAGAACATATTCTGGGCGATTTCTTCGCCGGGTTTGATAATGACAAAACTGTTGTTTCCCCATTCGCCCTTCATCAGCTTATCGAACAAAGCCAGGGAGCCTTGAATCTCTTCATATTTTACGCCCAGGAAATCAGCATTTTCCCGGGCATAAGCACGATACTGGTCAGGGTTATACGCGCCGGTATCTATCAGGGCAAGGCGGGAATAATTTTTGAACATTTCCCTGATAAGCCATTCTGCTGTCTCAGCGCCATACCGCTGCTTGTATTCGTTGAACGTTGCTATCGGCGCTTCAGCCTCCTCAATCCAACCCTTGGTAAGATAATATGATGCCGGCGCCTTACTATGCTCCCGCAGCTGCCTTTCCAGCGACCCCAACCAGTAGGTAATACAGTCATGAGCTTTGGGAATAATTACTGGTATATCTCTCGCCTTGATGCCCACGGTGCCATTGCCGCATAAACCATAGCCGAGCAATATATAATCGAACCCACCACTATTGACTTCATCTATTTTCTCCTGGATAACAAGCCTCATCTTGTCAGGGGTCTGATGCAGACCCTGCTCCAGAAATTCGATATGAGCACCATCTGGATTTGTCGCCAGAAACTCGTTCTTCATTACGCTACAGGCAATAACCAACAATTTCATTCCAGTCTCACCCACATATGCCAAAGCCTTATTTCCAGATAATAGTAATGTATGGGTTTCCTCACCGTATGTGATATAAGTCACGTATCAGTGTCAGGCATACCAATAACAATTGAAAGATTTACCAGCGCGCGGGGCTGCTGGCCCAGCGGTATATCTGAACTGCCGGGCGTAAGGCCGGCCCATCTATCTCTGAGCACTAACTTCAAATATTTCCCGAACCGGTGGAGTTGTCAGGCAATCATTGAACTTAGCCAGTTGCTCTTGAAAGAAGCCACTCTCTTCAGTGGCGATGATATCCTCTTCATTATCCCACAGTGTTATGGCAATACCCTTACCTGTTTTGCGGTCGGTGAGGAAATAACCGGTCCGAGAACCCTTTTTAAATTGGCGGGCGGGTGTAACGTTCTCTTTGTAAATCCTGACCGCTTCATCTATCATATTGCTCTTCCACTGAAATGTTACTATTCGTGCAAACACTCTATATACCTCCCCGGTTGTTTTACATGAGCCCGTTACTAATCACATGCCGGGCTGAAATGGTAGGTGATAAAGTATCTCTCCATCTTAACCACTTCATATATTCTGAACAGAAAAAGTGCCCCTCTAACGGAACAGCTCATCAAG
>JABMRL010000091.1 GCA_013202615.1 Dehalococcoidia bacterium | reverse complement strand
TGTTATGTTAAGCTCTAAAAGTATTTCCGCTATTTAATGTGGTATAATATATTTGTCGGTGGTTCGGCATTCTGGCAGAGAGATTGAAGCCTTCGTGATCAGGCGCTTTTCAATTCGTCAGTTCAGTGAGGAAAGGGAGGAAAGCCTCTCCCCTTACGCGGTGAAGAGCCGATTCTCAAAAGGCAGGCTGAGATATGAAGAACCCTGCCCAATGAGGACGGCTTTCCAGCGTGACCGCGACCGCATAATCCACAGCAAGTCGTTCCGTCGCCTGAAGCACAAGACTCAGGTCTTTATCGCGCCGCTGGGCGACCACTATGTGACCAGGTTGACCCATACTCTGGAAGTCTCACAGATAGGTCGTACCATGGCGCGGGCTCTCAACCTGAATGAGGACCTGACCGAGGCAATCGCTCTCGGCCATGACCTCGGGCATACTCCATTCGGCCACGTAGGAGAAGACGTGCTCAATGAACTCTTTGCTCCGGGTTTCCGGCACAATGAACAGAGCCTGCGAGTGGTTGACCTCCTGGAAAACGACGGCCACGGACTAAACCTTACCCTTGAAGTCAGGGAAGGCATCCTGAACCACTCAAAATCGCGAGGCGATGTTCTTGGTGATGAATGGACAAAAGCAAAGACCCTTGAAGGTGAGATAGTCAGAATGGCCGATATTTTCGCGTATATCAACCATGATATCGGCGATGCTATCAGGGCAGGTATTATTACGGAACGAGACTTGCCCATCGGTGCCGTGAAAACGCTGGGTCTCTCGCATTCACAGCGCATCAATACCATGGTCGGTGACATCATTGATAGCTCGTGGGCAGCCAGCGGTTATGATAAAATAGAAGTAGAGAACCCGATGATATCCATGAGCCCCGGGATACTGGCGGCCACCAATGAGCTCAGGGAATTCCTTTTTGAACGGGTGTACCATATCAAGTCCGCTGAGGAGGAAAGCGAGAGGGCAAGAGATGTGGTCTCCCACCTGTATGAGTATTTTACCAGACATTATGAAGAACTGCCTCCGGAATACCTTACCTACAGTGATGATACCGAGCGGAGGGTGGTCGACTATATCGCCGGTATGACTGACCAGTATGCCCTGAGGATAGTTGACGGGCTCAAATAGTAATCGATAAAGGAAACCATCTGGCCATATGAGCGCTATCGACGAGGTCAAACAGAAGACAGACATCGCGAGCGTTGTCAGCCAGTACGTCGCGCTGAAAAAGGCGGGGCGCAACCTGGTGGGGCTGTGTCCGTTTCACGGCGAGAGAAACCCCTCCTTCTTCGTCTATCCGGAACAGCAGAGCTGGCACTGTTTTGGCTGTAACACCGGCGGCGACGTTTTCTCATTCCTCATGAAGAAGGAAAACCTGGACTTCGGCGAAGCGCTGCGTCTTCTTGCCCAGAGTGCCGGTGTCACTCTACCATCCCACCCCGGAAGGGACGAAGAAAAAGAGGAGAAAGAGCGTTTCTTCAAAATCAATGAAGCGGCTGCCCAGTATTTCCAGAACCTGCTGCTCAACTCCCCGGGAGGCACAAAAGCCAGAAACTATATCCAGAGCCGCGGTTTCACCGAAAAAACGGCGTCTGAATTTCAAATGGGCTACAGCTTAAATGAGTGGGATGACCTTAAAAAACACCTCCAGGAGCGGGGCTACACGGAGGATGAGCTGGTACAGGTGGGCCTGATGGTCAAGTCAGACAACGGCCGAACCTATGACCGCTTCCGCGACAAGCTGATGTTCCCCATCCTGGATATTAAAGGGCACGTAATCGGCTTTGGCGCCCGGGTGCTTGACGACTCTCTGCCCAAGTACATGAACTCGCCGCAGACACCCACTTTTGACAAGAGCCACAACCTGTACGGCATCAACCTGTCTGCCGCCGCCATCAGGCAGCAGGACACGGCAGTCATCGTTGAGGGCTACGTCGATGTCATCACCGCCCATCAGAACGGTTTCAATAACGTGGTCGCCTCCATGGGCACCGCGGTTACCGAAGCGCAGGTAAGCTCCCTGAAAAGGCTGAGCCGGAACCTGGTCCTCGCCCTTGATGCCGATGCTGCCGGCGAGGAAGCCATGCTGCGTGCCGTAAGCTATGAAAACATCCTTGAGTCCGAGATAAGAGTCGCCATCCTGCCTCAGGGCAAAGACCCGGATGATGTTATCAAAGAGGATGCCGATAACTGGAAAAAACTGCTGTCCGAGGCAACGCCGATTGTGGATTACACCATTAACATGCTTACCAGCAAGCTTGACCTGGACACGGCCAGAGATAAGTCGCTGGCGGTAAAGGAGCTACTGCCCGTCATCGCTGAAATGAAAGATAAAGTCCGTCAGGCACATTATATACAGAAACTGGCAAGGCTGGTCAACGTCGAAGAACGCACCATTGAAGCCGAGCTGAGTCGATTGAAACCATCTATTGACAGAAAAAGAAAGCCGATAGCACTCTCAAAGCAGGAAACATATGATTATAAATCACCTTTAATTCGCTCAAGCCGTCTTGAGGAATATTGCATAGCACTTTTATTACAGCACCCTGAGTTAAAGGAAGTTAATAAATATCCCACATCCGAATATATTACAAACAGCGAGAACCGAGAAATACTACTTGCATTACAGCGCTTCAATGACTTATCAACGCTTAAAGAAAATATAGATACAGCCATTCACGAACATCTTGATTCTTTGGTAAAATGGGAATTGCCACCAAATAATATCGAACAGAAATATGATGATTGTATCCTTCGCTTAGAACGAGAATTCTGGAAAAATATGGAAAAAGGGAAAGAAGAAATGCTAGCGTCAGAACGCGAAGAAAAAGGCCCCGGTGCTGACCTTATTAAATTGGAAGAGGAGGGCATAGAGCCATCTCTACGTATGAAAGAGACTTATATAAAAAAACCCAGAGGCGGTTAGAGAGCAGGAGGTAAGGCATGAGTGCGGAAGAAATGGAAAACAAGTTAGTCCCTGAAGACGAGCATGATGAAGAGAAAACCGGGGATGAAATGATGAGCAAACCCCCCGGCGACCACACCTCACCCCATGACCAGGGCGGAGGCATTGAGCCGGAGATACCTCATGAGCAGGACGAACTATGGCACGAAGAGCCCTTCCATGTTGTTAATAAGCCAGAGCCAGGCCTCACGATTGAACCACCTTCATCACTTGAAGGTATGGACCAGCAGGAAATAGCTGATGACCCCGTCCGTATCTACCTCCATGAGATCGGCCGGGTGCATCTCCTCACCGCTAACGATGAAAAGACACTGGCCAAAAAGATGGAGGAGGGCAAGCGCGTCAACGAGATAAAATCCCATTACCTGCAGGAGTACGGCAGAGCACCCTCGGTAGTAGACATAGTACTGGCCGTCATCAAAAAACTCGGAGAGGCGTCTGAACTGATACAGCTTATTCAGGAGCAGCTTGGTATACCCAAGACGACCGATTTTCTTGAAGCCATCAACAATACCCGACTGCAGGAAAGCATTGACAACTCCATTGACCCGCAATTGATTGACGATATTGCTCTCCGAACCAGTCTATCCATGCCGGCAACCGAGCAAAGGTTTATTTGCCTGTCGCTTAATAGCAAGTTGCTGACCGAGGGTGTCCGCGCGGCCATCAGTCCGGATATCTCGTTTTCTGACATTGATAAACTGGTCAAAGATGAACCCTTCATCAGCTCAATCCAGACCCATGGACACCGGCTTGAATCCCATTTCCGAAGCATTGATTTTGAAGCCAGAAAGTCAGAAAGACACCTCATCGAAGCCAACCTGCGTCTGGTGGTGAGCGTGGCCAAGAAGCACATCGGGCGCGGCATGTCTCTCCTCGACCTGATTCAGGAAGGTAACATCGGCCTGATGCGTGCCGTGGAGAAATTCGACTATCGAAAGGGCTATAAATTCAGCACCTATGCCACCTGGTGGATACGTCAGGCGCTCACCAGGGCTATCGCCGACCAGGCGCGCACCATCCGCATTCCGGTGCACATGGTGGAGACGATAAACCGCCTGCTCAAAACGAGTCGCCGCCTGGTCCAGGAATACGGTCGTGAACCAACCTCCACTGAAATCGCCAAGGAGATGGAGATATCCTCGGAAAAGGTCAGGGAGATAGTAAAAGTATCGCAG
>JABMRL010000090.1 GCA_013202615.1 Dehalococcoidia bacterium | reverse complement strand
ATGCTGATGGTGGATGCCAATCACGCTTACAATGCCGCCGAGGCAATCCGTCTGGCCCGCAGGATGGAGGCCTATAATATCTACTGGCTGGAGGAACCGGTGCCCCCGGAGGATATTGACGGCTACGTGGAAGTGAAACAGAATTCCAACATCCTCATTACCGGCGGCGAGTGTGAGTATACCCGGTTCGGTTTCCGTGAGCTTATTACCCGGCGTGCCGTGGACATCCTGCAGCCCGACCTCTGTGCCGCCGGCGGGTTCACCGAGATGATGCGAATCCTGTCGCTGGCCAGTGCTTGGAACGTGCCGGTTATTCCGCATGTCTGGGGGACAAATGTGGGGCTGGCGGCGGCTCTGCAGCTATTTGCCGCCCTGCCCCACTTCCCCGAACGCCGCTTCCCGGCCGAGCCATTTTTTGAGTATGACCGCTCCCCGCACCCCTTCCGTGATAAGGTAACGCAGGAACAGTTTGTTATGAAAGACGGTTATCTTGATATTCCGGAGCGTCCCGGACTTGGCGTGACGGTGGACATGGATTACGTCCGGGAGAACGCTGTATCGATAAAAGATAAATAATTTTTTTCGATTTTAAATATAAGTAGTGCAAAACAGAATATTCTATGGTATATTATGGTTACTGGCTGGAGAACAGAATAATGCTGGTACTCAAACTGTCAGCCTGGTTTGAAACCCGGAAGCTGGAGACAAAGGGGGGCTTCAAATGGTCAGAGAAGCTGGTATCCAGTTAAATTGCCGTCAGTGTGGTAGTGAATTCATCCTGAGCAAGGCGGAGCAGGAGTTCTACGAGTTAAAAGGTTTCAAGCTGCCCACCCGCTGCAAGGAATGCCGTTCCGCCAACCAGACCAAAATACAGCCACTTACCTGCTCTCAGTGTGGTACGGAACTGGACAAGGGTAAATCTATTTACTGTACCAATTGCCTGCAGACCGCACATTTTGAGCTGGAGAAAGAAAACAAGCAGGTCAAAATGGCCGCCAGCGCTGCCCGGAGCAAATTGGAAGCAAGCGAATCGAAAAGAGCGGAGTTTGCCGAGATGCTCCGGCAGAAGGAACAGGAGCTGGTTGAACTGGAACAAAAAATGGTAGTCCTCACCGAAGACCTGGACAAGGCGCAGCAGTTTTATGCTGCTTCCGGCTGGCTGCAGCCGGTGTTAACCGACATTGAAAAACGACTCGAGGAACTGGAGCGGGCTCAGCACGAGATAACTTCCAAAGTATTGCAGACCATCCGCGTTATGCAGGAGCGTTACGATGGCCTCGGGGTTGTGGACGTAATCAAGCGTAACCTGAAGCAGGGTGTCAAGGAAGAAGCGTAACCAGCAGTATAAGTCAGTTAAATCCTTCCGGAGGAAGAAGCAAAGGCAGGGCGAAAAAGCCCTGCCTTTTTTATTTCAAATATACTGTCCATTTTTACTTCGAGGCTCCTCCGGCGTAAAATGCCCCGGACTAATTTGCCTGTTTTGGTGCCTGCATTAGCTCGATGGGAATTCCGTCCGGGCCTTTGAGGAAGCATACCCCCCAGCCCATTATATCTTCTATTTTTTGACCTCCCCAGTAAGGTGGATGGTTGAACTCCACCCCTTCAGCAATAAGTTCGTCGTACGTCTTCTGAATATCGTCCACCTCGAAGGCGAGATGTGCCACCCCCGGATTACACAGTTTGGGGTCTATCCGCTCCCCCTTTGGCGAAATATACTCGATAAGGTGGATGATATCATCGCCGGGAGTACGTATGACCGCAAGCCGCTGGGCAACCTCCTGAAGTTGGTAAAGCTTATCCAAGCGTTCTCCCCTGGGTTCCAGGATGGTTGACGACTGCAGGCCCAGGAGGTCGCAGAAGAAATGAAGTGCCTCGTCAAGGTTGCTGACGGTATAACTGGAATGCTGGATTCTTTTAATCATTCCTGCCTCCTCAATTGTACTGCGGGAGATTACGCCATACTTTAGCTGCTAAGCTTGCTGATGGCCCCATCAGGTTTATGGCTTCAATAGGGGAGCCAGATTTTCTCCGCTGTACATAGAGTCGAAAGCTCTCTGCACATCCTCAAGAGGGATAATTTCAGAAACAAGCGGTTTGACGTTAACCTGTTTGCTTGCTACCAGACGCATGGAGGTATATATCAATCCGCTGGGCCCGCCGAAGCCACCAGCGATGGTGATAAATCTTATCTGCTTCTCCCACCAAACCATGGGGTCAATTTCTGCTGGTAGCCCGTATCCGGCCAGGCCTATGGTGCCACCCCGCCTGACCATGTCAGCCGCCTGGTTCAGGACATCTCCGCTTCGGACACAAATAATGACCTTGTCCGGGCCGGCCTCTGTCAGCTTTACTACCTCGGAGATGACATCGACTTCCTTGGGATTAAAAACCGCGTCGGCGCCCACTTCCAGGGCCTTATCCAGACGGGACTTAATCAGGTCAATGACAACAACGGGGCTTGCCCCTGCGGCTTTAGCACATAGCATTGTGCCGAGGCCTATTTTCCCGGCTCCAATGACAACTGCCGACTCGCCGGGCTTAAGTTCGGTAGTCTTGATGGCGCTGACCCCTGTGCGGAGCGGCTCCACAAGTGCCGCTTCCTCGTCGGATACATTATCGGGCACTCTCTGGACGGCGTGCGGCGGCCTGATGAAATACTCAGCCATTGACCCGAAGCGGTTGCCGTATTCCCTGATGACTTTGGGCAATGCTCGTGGCGATACATCCTTGCCTTGGCACAGGTGATGCAACTGGCGACGGCAATAATAACACTGACCGCAGGGCAGCAGGAAGTCAGCGGTGGTAATCCGTTCGCCGACTGACCACCCATCGACCCCTTCACCTATAGCCGCTACCTCGGCGGCAAACTCATGACCGGGTATAGCTCCTGCCTTGACAGGGTTGCCGTGCATCTGCCCGGCGACATATTCAAGGTCAGTGCCGCATATAGAGCAGTATCTCATCTTCAGCAATAGTGTCCCCGGTTGTACTGATGGCGTTGGTACCTCCTCGCAGGTAATAAGTCCTTTACCTTTGACCACGGCCGCTTTCATCGATATTCCTCCTTTCTGAATCTGCAGGTACTATTCTTCACGTGGCAAGCCGTGCTGCTGCATATAGCGCAATACAGCTTGTGAAATTCACTAGGCATTGTAATTACGGGGTTATGGATATGTCAAATTTACCCGGTTAGATATCTGCCCCGGGGTGAAGCAAGCCCCCTTCCTGCCGGTACTTCCGGTATCAATACTGTGTCAAGGTTAAGCCCTTGATTGGTGGCTGTCAATTACTGTAGACATAGGAAGGAAGCCTAACTCCAATGGCTTTTACCTGTCTCAAAGCGTATACTGGTGGCTAACATGAAAAAGCCCAGGTATTTCTACGGATATAATATTGTCGCTTCCGGCTTTGGCATACAGGCATTAGGCATCGGAACCTTTGTCGCTTTCGGCGTATTTTTCAAGCCACTGCT
>JABMRL010000089.1 GCA_013202615.1 Dehalococcoidia bacterium | reverse complement strand
GCCATCGCCGGGGTGATGGGCGGCGCCAACAGCGAGGTCACCGAAGGCACGACCTCAATATTGCTGGAGGCAGCCAATTTCAATCCGGCCAGCATTCATTACACCGGCCATAACCTATCCCTGCCCAGTGAAGCCTGCATGCGTTTCGAGCGGGGTATCCGCCCCGAGCTGACAATGCCGGCACTGAAACGGGCCACACAGTTGATAATACAGCTTGGCGGCGGCCAGGCCGCCAGAGGCGTAGCGGATGCCTATCCGGGCAAACGTGAGCCGGAGCCAATCACGATTTCCATCGAACGGTCGAAGCAAATCCTCGGGGTGGAATTCACCCGCAACCAGATAACAGACACCCTGACATCGCTGGGATTTGAATGCCAGCCCGGTGCTTCAAATCCCGAGGTAAAAGTGACCGCTCCCTACTGGCGCAGCGACATCGCACGGGAAGTCGACCTCATTGAAGAAGTCGCCCGCATTATCGGCTACGACAAAATCCCGACCACCATGCTGAGCGAGTCGATACCACCGCATGGTCCGGCGCTTATGCTCAACCTAGAGAGGAAGATACGGGGCACCCTGGTCGGCTATGGTTTCCAGGAGACGATAACCTACTCTCTTAACAGCCTGGAAACGCTGTGCCAGCTCAAGCCGCAGACGCGGAAATTCGAACCGATGCCAGGCCGCCTGGCCAATCCCATGACCGCAGAGCAGGAATATCTGCGCCCCACCCTGCGGGCCAACCTGCTGGCAACCCTGATCTCCAACCGGAGGCATGAAGAGATCGGCATACGGCTTTTCGAACTGGGTAAGGTATACCTGCCGAAGAAAAATGAGCTGCCCGACGAGCCTGAGGTACTGTGCGGCCTGCTCAGCGGCTCCAGGAATGACATATCCTGGCTCGGTGATGGCGGTCAATTGAACTTCTTTGACGCCAAAGCGGTGCTGGAGGGATTGTTCGAGAAACTGGGCCTTTCCGCCAGCTTCAATCCGGGTGATGATGAAAGCTTCCATCCGACACATCAGGCAGCCGTTGTCATCGGTGGCAAAGAGGTTGGAGTCGTCGGGGAGCTGCACCCCAAGGTAACCGCGGACTTCGACCTTGCCGAAGCGGTTTATCTCTTTGAGCTTAACGTGACGGAACTGCTGCCCTTGATTACCGTGCACCGCCTGTTCCAGCCGATACCGCGCTTTCCGGCCACGGTCAGGGACATTGCCTTGATTACCGATATCGGCATAAGCCACCAGCATACGGTCGATATAATCCGGAGCTTCTCACTGGTAAAAGACGTGACCATATTCGACGTATACTCCGGGAAGCAGGTGCCCGCAGGAAAGAAGTCGCTCGCCTACCGCATCACCTACCAGTCGCCGACCCACACCCTCACCGACGAAGAGGCGAACAAAGTCCAGGAGCAAATCTTAAAGAAACTTCATCAGCAGCTGGGCGCCACCCTGCGCGGCTAGTCTTCAGGTTCCGACTTCTCGCCTTTTTCTTTTAGCTTTAACGTCCTCTTGACCAGCTCTTTCTCGTGGTCGTAGTTGATGACCCGCTGCAGCATGATTTTTTGCGTCTGCACCGGCCCGGCGCCATGCCAGGTGCCCACCCCGTGCAGCCCAGCCGTCCAGTTCTGCAGGAGCTTGGTCACCTTCATGATGTTCTCGGTCGGCTCGTCAGAGCCAAAGGAGTAAAACTCTTCCACGTAGTCCTTGACCTCGGGATTTTTGAGCTCCTTCAACGATGGAAGGGTAACGATAAGCCCCCCACCGATGTCTCCGGCCAGCGCCATCATCCGCCAGAAGGCGTTGCAGACATTCAACTTGGCCACGTTGCCCATCAGCTCATCTGGCAGGAAAACGCCCGAGCCGGAAGGCTCCTCCGTGCCGCGGCGCGCCGCCTCCAGGCCGCAGGCCCGACTCGTTTCCCGCAACACCACCATTTCCGCCAACTGCTCGTTGATGTGGGCCGCCTTTTCCAGCCCTTTGTATTCCTGAATCAGCCTCGAGGCACCGATAATCTGGTTCATGAAGCCGACCTTGCACGTCCCGCCGCAGGTCATGCGGTGTGTCCGGGCAAAGCGAGCTACCAGCTTGCCGGAATAGCGGTATTCGCCGCAGTGGAAAACGCGTTCCCAGGGCACGAAAACGTTGTCGAAGACGACCATCGAGGTCTCGCG
>JABMRL010000088.1 GCA_013202615.1 Dehalococcoidia bacterium | reverse complement strand
TATCCCCGTCGCGAAGCTCCACCGCTTCGTAGGTGCCGGTACTGGCCCCCGATGGGACGGCAGCCTGACCAACCGTTCCTTCCGAAAGCGCCACCTCTACGGCCACGGTTGGGTTACCCCTTGAATCCAGGACCTCTCTGCTCTTTACCTGTTTGACGTTTTCTCCCTTAGCCATGCTCTTTCCCCAAAGTCAGTTATTTATCATACCAAGCGCTTTGTTTACCGCATCCGCCGGATTATGGGCAGGAACAATCGAGTTATCCGGTCGCTCGTTTCGCGATAGCGACCAGGTATTCAGGCCAACGACCGGCGTGCCGTTGCGCAACGCGTGGCCGAGCTCGGACAGGGTACCATAACCGCCACCGATAGCTATAATTGCCTCAGCGCTCTTGACCACGATAATATTCCTCGCTTCACCCAGATTGGTTACGATTGGGATATTGACATATGGATTTGCTGCCTGCCGGTTGCCGCCAGGCAGGATGCCAACGGTCAATCCGCCCTCGGCACTGGCGCCTTTACAGGCGGCTTCCATGACGCCGCCCAGCCCCCCGCAGATAAGGACAGCGCCATTTCTGGCCAGCCCACGCCCAACCTCTTCCGCCAGCCTGGCTTCCTCTGGCGTGCAGTCGCTGCCACCGATGACGGCGATAAACCGCTTCTGCTCTGTCATATCCGGGGATACAATTACATAATTATATCATCTAGCTGGGTACTATAGCAATGAAAAATGAGGATATAGATGCTTAGTTATACCTGTTCATCGCCGCGGTCAGGCTCTCGTTTATGAGGCATAATATGGCTTCACCAACTTTGTTGGTGACTTCGGCGATAATTTTGTTCTCACCAGCGTCAAAATCGCTGAGCACGTGATTGATAACCTCGGCGTCTCTGTCTGTGGCGGCACCGCCCATTAAATCGGGTCGGCCGATGCCCACTCTTACGTGGATGAAATCGGTATCTCCCAGGCAGGCGATGATTGACTCGATACCTTTATGCCCGGCAGAGCGGCCTCCCTGCCGGATGCGGATTTTACCTGTCGGCAGGTCGAGGTCGTCATGGATGATAATCAGGTCTTCGGGGTTGATTTTATATCTTTTTACCAGCAGGCTTACCGAGCGGCCGCTCAGGTTCATCATGGTCTGCGGCCTGGCCAGTATCAGCCTCGTGCCGGCAGCTTCACCCTCGCCGACTCTTGCCTGTCCCTGTTTGCGGGCAAAGCGTATTCCATGTTTTCTGGCGAAGCGGTTTAGGCACATGAAGCCGATATTGTGTCGGTTATGTGTGTACACTGTTCCGGGGTTACCCAGGCCAACGATTAATTTCATGTCAGACTTTCTGCTCCAAAAATTGCCGGAACTCCGTTTCGTTTATTATTCGGATGCCCAGACTCCGGGCTTTGTCCCGCTTGGAGCCAGGGTCGGCGCCGACCACCAGATACGTGGTTTTCCGGGTCACGCTGCTGCCGGCGGTGCCGCCGAGGGACTTGATTTTTTCCTCGGCTTCCTGTCGGGAAAAGGTGTCAAGAGTGCCGGTCAGGACAAACTCCATGCCGGCGAGGGGCAGAGTCTTGACCTTGGCCGGCTTTTCCTCCGGCTTGACTCCGGCTTCTCGCAGTCGTCTAATGATATCACGGTTGGCTTCCTGACGGAAAAAGCCGATGATGCTGTCGGCAATTTTCGGCCCGATGGCCTCAATGGACATAAGCCTTTCCTGGGAAGCCTCGGCCAGCGCGTCGACACTGTGGAATTCCCCGGCCAGGAGCTCTGCAGTCTCCCCTCCGATATGGCGTATGCCGAGAGCCAGGATAACCCTGGCCAGTGGCCGGTTCTTGCTCCTATCAATGGCGTCGAGCATGTTGCTCACGCTTTTCTCGCCCATCTTTTCCAGTTCCAGGAGATGCTCTTTATGGTTTTTAAGATAGTAAATGTCCGCGATATCATTTACTAGGCCTTTTTGAAATAAGGTGGCGGAGAGGTTCTCGCCAATGCCTCTTATGTCCATAGCGCCGCGTGAGGCGAAGTGCTCGATTCGCTGCTGTGCCTGCGCAGGGCAGGCGGCGTTGGAGCAGTAATACATCACTTCGCCCTCAGGTCGAAGCACCTCGCTGCCGCAGACCGGACAGGCCGGGTGACTCTTCTCTTTGTCGTATACTTTCTCCAGCAGGTTGAACTCTTTTTCTTTTCCGGTGCGCTTGCTGGCCACCGGCCCGACTACCTCGGGGATGACTTCACCGGCACGCTGGACGATTACGGTATCGCCGATGCGAATGTCCTTGCGCCTGATGTCGTCCTCGTTATGAAGGGCAGCCTGGCGGATGGTCACTCCCCCGACCGATACCGGCTCCAGGATGGCATAGGGGTTGAGGGTGCCCGTCCGTCCCACGCTGATACCGATATCAACTAGCTTTGTGGTGCCCTGTACGGCCGGAAATTTATAGGCGATGGCCCAGCGTGGCTCGCGGCCAACGTCTCCCAGTCTCTGCTGTATTTCAAGCTGGTTGACCTTGACCACGATGCCGTCGGCTTCATACCGGAGTTCTTCTCTTTTTTCCACCCAGGTCTGGTGGTACTCTGCGACCTGCTCAATTCCGGGAAGGCGGCGGTTGTTCGGGTTTATCTTGAAGCCCAGCGATTTAAGGTACTCCAGGGCTTCCCAGTGAGTTGTCAGGGGTGCTCCGCCTTCGGCATAGCCAAGCATGTAGATGTATATGTCCAGCGGGCGCCGGGCGGTAATTCTGGGGTCAAGCTGGCGTACCGAACCGGCAGCGGCGTTTCTGGGATTGGCGAATAATGGTGACCCTTCCTTCTCCCTTTCCTGATTGAGCTTGTGAAAGCCATCGATGGGCAGGAATACTTCGCCGCGCACTTCAAATCT
>JABMRL010000087.1 GCA_013202615.1 Dehalococcoidia bacterium | reverse complement strand
TCGGCATCGTCCATGGTGTCCTTGATGAGGATGGCGATGCCGGGCTGGTTCTCGAATCTTTTTTCGTGGCGGAACATGACCGTCTCGCCGCCAACCTTCAATGCCCGGTCGCCGACACCGATGGTAACCGGCAAAATGGGTGGCGCCGAAGCCTCGGCCAGCTTCTCTTTAGATTCCTCGGAAACATGGGGACAGGCGCTCAGTTCCACCTTGCCCGAGGCCAGGCTCATGGCGAAAGCCAGGCAGGTGGGAACACCGCAGTCACCGCAGTTCGTCTTGGGTAGCAGTTTAAAAATCTCAATTCCGGTAAGTGGCATGACACTCTCCTTTCTTAGCCCAGTAGCGAATCCATGGTCAGGGCGGGATGTCCTTTTTCCTCAAGGAAGGGCATAATTTCCTCTTCGCTGGTGCCCACGGTCTCATCGGCAATCTTGTCCAGCAGGTCAGGAACGCCCATTTCTGCGGCACGTGTCTTGAGCCGCTCGCCGATTTCCTCTTTCAGTGACTTCGGCATCCAGACCATTCTCAGCAGACCGCCGTCGCCGATGGCGAATTTTTTCTGGGTAGTATTGTATTTACCGTGACCGACAAATCCTGGCGTGCTGATACCGCCGCCGATGGTGCCGGCCAGGGTGGTGAACTTCATGCCGCAGGGCGTGTCTCCAGAATATTCGCGGTTTACTGACATTATGCCATTGCAGAGCGGCAGAACGGCGGCGATGCACTCGCAACAGCCGCAGGTGGTCATAGGGTCGTTGATGATGCTGTAGAAATTATAATGGTCTATCTTGCCGCGTGACGCTTTGGTGACGAACTCATTGACCCCCTTCCACTGCCCGAGCTTGGCGTCAATCGTCTCGCCCTTATCCACGGGCTGGTTGGGGCCGGTGGGATTGATTTCAAAGGCCGCTTTGCAGTCCATCCAGTTGTAGGAACCGCAAAGGCCGGTCCTCTCCGGGCTGATGACGCAGACGTGGCTCGGCGCGAAGGACTGGCACAGCGTGCAGGAATAATAGAGGTCGGTGGTCTCATCGGTCATACCTTCAATGCGGGCATCGCGGATGGCATAGACTTTTTTAGCTTTCTCCACCACTTCTTTGACCTTGTCTTCTTCGGTGTAGAGCTTGACCTGCAGCTTGTCGAAGATACGGCCAAAGTCCTGGTGCAGTTTGGCGTGGAGAAGCGTGCCGATATCGGACAGTTTAAAGCCTTTTTCCACTGCCTGCTTGCTGACGCGCAGCCAGGCAATATCCCTCTGCCCGATGTGCATCGCTCCCTGGGCATAATTTACAAGGTGGTGGATCTGCCGTTCCAGGATGGGTTCATAGTCTTCCTGCATGTTACGGCCGGCGACCTCAACCACAATCGCCAGAGGCAACTGTGAGCCAGCCTCAACATCGGTTAGTTCCGGCCCGATTACGTCAATCTTACCGTCTTCCACGTCTTCCATCCGTTTGCTGGTCACCCACTCCACCATAGGAGTGCGGCCACCGCCGGTTTCCAGATAAATATCCTCGCCGCGTACGCGTTCACCTTCGAAGGCGGGGCCGAAAGCGACCGGGATGGGTACTTCACTTACGGCTACTTTCAGGCCTCTCGTCTCAATGGCTTTGGCTACTATTTCGTCGTGGGGGACATTGGAAATCACGTGCTCGTAGGTGGTGATGCCGGTGGGCAGCACTTCCGGTATGGGTGTATCGGCGATGATAGGGAAGCCGAAGTTAATCGCCCCGGCGGCATTGGCGTACCACTCGTCGGTTACGTAGCCGAGGGGCATGGCGAAGGCAAAGATGCGGTCTTTGTTGTAGATAAGGTGTTTTCGGTAGTCTCCAGCTTCAATACCACCGAAGGTAAAACCGGCCCTGATGGCGAAACCAGCGGCAAAGACGGTAGCGCTAATATCGGGGCCGAAGGAAACCAGGCGGGTCGGCCAACCAATCTGGACTCCCGCCTCAACGAGCTGCTCGGAAAAACGCTTGCCGTTGTATTCGGCGGCCATAAAGACGTAGATGCTCTTCTGCTGCAATTCCTGAGCGATTTTCACTGCAATCTCATTGGTTGGGGCCGCACCGAGAACGGCGGCGAATCCTGGGGCAGTGCCGTCGACGAACTCGATGCCCCTCTTTCTCAGGATGATATCATCGGCGGCACCGAGCCAGATATTATTATCAGTGATATCTTCTCCGGTGAGGTAGAAGTCAGGCTGTTCGAGGTACCGGATGGCTTCAATTATTTCTTCGGCGAAGAAGGTGGCCATGCCGGCGTCAAGGGCGGGAGCAAGATAGGGCAGGGGGTGCTCTTCCCTGACCGGTGGCGGCAGCAGGGTGCGACACCTCTTCAGGATACGCTCCATATCGCCAACTTTTTCCACCTTCTCACCCAGGATACCGTATATCACCGGCAGATAGTAGGCAGTGTTGGGGAAGCCGACGGGTTCGTTGGCGCCCCATTTATCCATCGCCTGCTTCCACTTCTCTTCTGCCTGCTCGACAATCTTGTACGCACCTCTGATGGCGGCGGAAGCAATAATCTTTGACATACTTTTTAACCCCCTTATCTCATCGCTCTAACGCTTAGACCGCATCCAGTTCGCGCCTCATTTCCATATCGTAGAGGACGCGCTCTCTGGCCTTGTCGATGCCCAGCGCCTTGCGCTTCTTATCAATATGCTCAATCATAAGGTGGGCGGCTTTAACCGGGTCAAGCTCAAAAGCCCACATGCCGCCATACATATCCTCAAAGTCCTTGAACAGGAAGTCGGTAACCTCCTTGCTGCCTGAGGTCGGCCAGGTTACACCGAATACGGTGAATACCCCGGAGGCGACAAAGTACTGACCGATGGAGATGGCTTTCTCACTCATCCATTCCGGCGCGGCACCGGCGACAGGCAGGTCACTGATGTCATCGCCCAGGCCACCATCCTTAACCATGGCGGTAGCCGCTATCAGGATACGACTGTTGTCCACGCAGGAACCCATGTGCAATACCGGCGGGATACCCACCGCTTCACAGACTGAAGCCAGCCCCTCACCGGCATATTGTGCCGCTGCCTCAGGAACCATGAGGCCGGCCATAGCACTGGCCATGGCGCTGCAGCCGGTCTGCAGTACCAGCACATCATTCTTTATCAGCTCCTTGACCATGGCAATGTGACCCTCATTATGGGCGGTGCGGGCGTTGTTGCAGCCGACGACGCCAGCCACTCCCCTGATTCGGCCATTGATGATG
>JABMRL010000086.1 GCA_013202615.1 Dehalococcoidia bacterium | reverse complement strand
TTTTCAGCCACTTTATCTTTTACATAGATATCTAAGGCTGCAGAGGAAGCCGCCGCAGCGATGGGGTGCCCGCTGTAGGTGAAGCCGTGCGCCAGCATATTATCCTTTAATACATCGTAGACCTCATCATTGATAGCCACCGCGGCAAAAGGCAGCGCCGAGTTGACAATTCCCTTGGCCATGGCCATCATGTCGCCTTTAACACCCCAGTGCTCACAGGCGAACATTTTACCCGTCCGGGCAAAGCCGGACATAACCTCATCAACGATGAGCAGGATATCATATTTTTTACAGAGTTCTGCCACTTTGGGCCACCAGCCGGGTGGCGGCTCAATCACGCCCGCCGCCCCCATTATGGATTCCGCAATGAAAGCGGCGATACTCTCCGGCCCTTCGGCCTGGATTACTGATTCCAGGTAATCAATGCTTGCCTGACCGCAGTCGGGGACATCACCAAACATGCAGCGGTAGCTATACGGCGGCGCCACATGGACAAAACCCGAGGATACCGGACCAAAGGGATTCTGGTTGGCGCCGCGCCCAAGGCCGGTCAAATTCGTCGATATTCCGGCCGAACCGTGGTAGGAAGCATAAAGGCTGATGATTTTATATTTGCCGGCAAGTCCTTTCCGGCTCCAGTAGAAGCGGGCCATTTTCACCGCCGAATCTACCGCCTCGGCGCCGCCCGAAGTGTAGTGAAAGTGATTCAGGTCTCCCGGCGTCAGTTCGGCAAGTTTCTGGCTCACGTCGACTATGTACGGATTGGTAACACCAAAGAAAGTGGTAACGAAGTCTATCTCGTTCATAGCTTTGGTCACGGCGTCGATGATTTCCTGTCGCCGGTGGCCCAGATTGACGCATATCAGCTGCGACGAAAGGTCGATATACTCCTTGCCTTCGCTGTCCTCCAGATATATACCATGGGCTTTTTCCATGACTATTCCGATATTCCGGCCAACGGTGTGCATACCATGCACCACGTGCTCGGCGTCGGCCTTGAGAAGCTCCTGTGTTCTTTTACTGACCATTTCTGTTCTCCTTACTTTAGATTAACTATTTTAATGACTTATTCAAGTCATTGGAACTACAGTCCACAGGTCGCAGGCACCTGTATAACCAATGAGTTCATTCTGCGTCTTCCTGCCTGACGAGACCTCCAGTATCAAGTCAAACAATTCTTGGCCAACGCTTCTAACGCCGGTAATGGTTCTCTCAATATCCACCAAGTAATCCAGAATGTCAAAATATTTCTCGAAGTGGTCTTTCTTGGCGGTTATTTTTATGACCGGCACGAAGGGAAACCCATACGGGACGGCACACTCGGTGGAATAGGTGATGACATTACATCCGGCGGCCGCAAGCCCGGTTAATGACGGGATATCATGGCCCGGGGTGTCAATGAAGAACAGGCCTTTACCCCTGGGAATCTCTCCATATCCCATAACCTCCATCAGTGGTTTGGTCCCGCCCTTGCGAATGTCGCCGACGGATTTTTCCTCAATAGAACTCAGTCCTTCCGTAATATTTTGAGGGTCAGGGTTAGAGCCGAAAAAGTCGTAGCCGCTGGCGGTGAGCCTTTCCTCATAATCATGGACTACCTTCAGCATTTTCCGTTTTACTTCGTCATTAATTGCCCTGGCCGCGATAACCTGTTCGGCACCGATAACCTCCGGTGTTTCACTGAAACCGCCGCTGCCTCCATTTTCAATAACAAAATCAAGAGCGGTACCCTGAGCAGCATTGGTTACTATACCTGAGAGGGGAGTTGAACCGCCACACTCGACGCCATGTCGCAGCAGCGATACCGGCAAAGGCTCTCTTTTTATGCGAGAGGCATCACCGGCCATTTTCTGTGCGGTGTTCATGCCTCTTGATATAGCGGCACGCACTCCGCCTGGTTGATGGATTGCACATATGTCCACCGGCTTGCCCGATTCAGCAATGCCACTGGCAATTATATCCGGTTCAATGCCCGGGTTTTCACAACCGGCGCTCACAACAAGCACACCAGCCAGATTGGGGTTCTTCCCAAGGTTGATGAGTGTGCGGGTTACCACTTCTTTATCGGGGGAAACCAGGGAGCAGTTTTCCCTGTGTGTGAAAGGCACACAACCGGCCACTTCTTTCGCTATCCAGTTGGCCGCATCCGATGTG
>JABMRL010000085.1 GCA_013202615.1 Dehalococcoidia bacterium | reverse complement strand
TACTCTTTCAGCTCGGCGGTGAAAAAACGTTCCCCGCCGACGAGCGTCTGCTTGCGGATGTAATCGTCAGGCACCTGGCTCAGGTTGGACCTGGACACCTCGATGTAGTAGCCGAAGACGTTGTTGAAGCCGATTTTCAGCGACTTTATCCCCGTCCGCTCTCTTTCCTTGCGCTCCATGTTGGCCAGGTGCTGCCTGGCATTCCGGGATTTATCCCGCAGGTTGTCCAGTTCCTCGGAAAACCCCTTCCTGATGACTTCCCCCTCACCCATCGTCGATGACAGCTCGTCAACCAGCGCCCCGGCAATAAGGTCGACCACGTCCTGGCAGGTCTTGAGTCCGTCTTTCAGCCAGTCAATCTGGCTCCCGCCTTCCTCCGCCAGAATCCCTCTTATCTCCGGTATCGCTTCCAGGCTGCGGCGCAGGGCGACCAGCTCGCGGGGGATGGCCACGCTGCCCCTTACCCGGTTGGTCAATCTCTCAAGGTCGGCCACCTCCCCGAGCTGCGATATTGTCCGGGCGCGCGCCAGCGTATGCTCGCTGAACCACTCAATAGCATCCTGCCTCTGGCTTAATTCTTTTATGTCAAGTAAAGGCTGCCCCAGCCACCGTTTGAGCAACCTGCCCCCTGCCGCCGTCCGGGTCAGGTCAATGACCGACAGC
Source organism: Dehalococcoidia bacterium (assembly GCA_013202615.1). GTDB lineage: Bacteria > Chloroflexota > Dehalococcoidia > Dehalococcoidales > RBG-16-60-22 > E44-bin89. The sequence goes on along the minus strand of JABMRL010000085.1, from coordinate 3,093 downwards.
AGCGACCCCTGAACAGCGCCGGTACGGCTGGCCTGAAATATCTCCAGGTTTCTCTGTGTCTGCACGTCCAGCGCCATGTACGACTCTGCGAAATAGGTCGACAGGCCGGTTATCTGCCCGAGGCCGCTCTTCTGTGTTTCCTGGATATAGTGGATGGCAGCGCCGGCTGCGCCTATCGCCAGGGGCAGATTAGCGCAGCCAAAACCCTCCAGGGTCTTGACGCCGAAGTGTTCGAGCAGCGTCTGCCTGGCCACCTCGACCTCATACCGGTAATCGTCAAGGCGAGTGAGCGGCATGGCCAGTGTCAAAGAGGACAAATCTGTGCTCTGGGCAGCGATTATCTCCGCGGGCCCGATTCTCTCCAGTTCCGTGGACAACCGAGATAACGGCACTTCGGTGGCGGCAAACTCGCTGGTGGTGATATCAACGCAGGCAAGCCCCGCCTTTTCCTCCCCCAGCACCAGGCTGACCAGGTAGTTGTTTTTCTTGCTGTCGAGAAGGCCGGGCTCAACCACCGTCCCCGGCGTGACCAGGCGGACCACTTCCCGCTGTACGATACCTTTTGTCTCCCCCGGTTTGGTGACCTGCTCGCAGATGGCCACCCGGTAGCCGCGGTTAATCAGCCGGGCCAGGTAGTTGTCCAGCGCATGGTACGGTATACCCGCCAGCGGCACCTTGTTGCCCTTGCCCATTTCCCGCGACGTCAGGACAATTTCCAGCTCCCGCGAGGCAATCCTGGCATCCTCATCGAAGGTCTCATAGAAGTCGCCGAGGCGGAAGAGGACGATGGCGTTGGGGTATCGCCGCTTTATCCTGAGGTACTGCTGTCGGATTGGGGTGGCACGCTCGCCCATAACAAGCCTATTCTACTGGAATTGTCAGGCAAAAAAAAGGGAAGCGAACCATCACTTCCCTCTATTAAAAAGCGGGCGGCTTAATAAACCGGGCTTCAGTCCCTGGTCTCAGCGCCGACCGGGACATTCTCCGCTTCCGCCACTGCTTTTGGAAACCTCAAACGCGGAACCTGACTCAAGGCCACACCAAGCCCGATAGCTCCGAGAACGGTGCTCAGCACTCTTTCCATTCCTGACATGGGCTGCAGCCAGGTAAAGACCAGGATAAACGTGCCGGAGATACCAAACAAGGCCATCAGCAACATACTCAGCGACCTGTCTCTTGTCATTTTCAACCTCCTGCTCCGTAACCTTTCACTATATATAACGTCAGGACAGCGACTTGGTTAGTGCTCTGTACTTAAATCTCATAATTTGATAAAATTATTCCGGTTACGCAAGATAACCATCAATCAATCAATCAATCTTTCTTTCTCACTCAATACCTGATGATTCAAGGAGGCAGGATGTTAGTCAAAGGCAAGGTCGCCATTGTTACCGGCGGGAGCAAGGGCATCGGCAAAGAGATTGCAATAACCCTGGTCAGAGAGGGCGCAAAAGTATCAATATGGTCGCGAACACCAGAGCCTCTGGAGCAGGCGGCCCAAGAAATAAGAGCGGAAGGAGGAGAAGTCCTGCCACTGCAAATCGACGTATCGGATAGCGCTCAGGTCAACCGTTCCGCTCAGCAGGTGCTCGACACCTGGGGGAAAATAGACATCCTGGTGAACAACGCTGCGGCTCTCCCCAAGGCAGTCAGTGTGGACGATCCTGCCAAGATGAACCCTTTCCTGGATATGACCGACGAGCTCTGGGCGGAGGAAATAAACACCAATCTGTCGGGCGTTTTCTACTGCATTCGGGCAGTCATCAGACCGATGATAGAGCAGCGCTCGGGGAGGATTATCAACATCGGCTCGATGGCCGGCGTAAACGGCGGCTATTTCTCCACGCCCTCGTACTCAGCCTCCAAGGCCGGCCTCATAGGCATGACAATGCTGGCGGCCAGATGGCTGGGAAAGTACGGTATAAACGTCAACGTAGTCAACCCCGGACCCGTGCTGACGAAAAGTGCCGCCTTCGGGCAGACACAGATTGAAGCCCTTAAAAAGACGATACCATTCCGAAAGGGTGGCGAGGAATCAGGATTTCTGGGCACGCCTCAGGATATTGCCAACGCGGTGCTCTACTTTGCCTCCGACCTCTCATCGTTTGTCACCGGCACAAAAATAAACGTGCTCGGCGGGCAGGTTATGGGGTAATAAAAAAGAGGGGCGTGGTGCCCCTCTTCTACTCTTCAAACAGGATACAGGCTCAACTATCCCTTTAAATATTTATCTATATCCGCCGCCGCCTTTTTGCCCGCGCCCATGGCGCTGATGACCGTGGCGGAACCGGTGACAATGTCGCCACCCGCCCAGACCTTATCCTTTTTGGTCTGCCCTGTCTCTTCATCGGCCACCACCGTTCCCCACTTTGTCGTTTCCAGGCCGGGCGTCGTCTGGGCGATGAGGGGGTTGGGGGTGGTGCCCAGCGCCACGATGACAACGTCAACATCTATCTTGAACTCGCTGCCCTCTTTCACGATAGGCCGGCGCCGACCGCTCTCGTCGGGCTCACCAAGCTCCATCTCGTAACATTCCATCTGACAGACGTTGTTCTGCTCATCGCCGATAAACTGCTTGGGATTGGTCAGAAATTTGAAGATTATGCCTTCCTCTTTAGCGTTCTCCACTTCCTCGCGGCGGGCGGGTAGTTCCACATCGGAACGACGGTAAATGATGTACACCTTCTCGGCACCGAGTCGCAGGGCACAGCGCGCCGAGTCCATAGCCACATTGCCCCCTCCAATCACCGCCACCCTCCGGCCTATCCTGACCGGGGTGTCGTAGTCGGGAAACTGGTAGGCTTTCATCAGATTGACCCGCGTGAGAAACTCATTGGCCGAATAAATGCCATTCAGGTTCTCCCCGGGGCAGCCGATAAACATGGGCAGTCCGGCACCCGTCCCCAGAAAAACGGCGTTATAGCTGCCCTTGAGCAGTTCATCAATGGTCACCAGCTTGCCGACGACCGAGTCGAGCTTTATTTCCACGCCCAGCGAGGCGACGTAATTCACTTCACCCTGCACGATGTCCTTGGGCAATCTGAATTCGGGAATGCCGTACATCAGCACGCCGCCAGCCACGTGCAGCGCCTC
>JABMRL010000084.1 GCA_013202615.1 Dehalococcoidia bacterium | reverse complement strand
GGAGAGGGATGATGACCGGAATTGTGAAGGTGGGCACCGGTACCGGGCAATTTGCTCTACCCCTGGTGGCCAGCATGCTCATTGCCGCTTATGGCTGGCAGACTTCTTATCTTATCATCGGCGCTGCCACGATGGTGCTGCTCATTTCCGTCGGTCAGCTGCTGCGACGTGACCCTGCCCGAATGGGGCTCTTGCCAGACGGAGATAGGAAAAGTCAAACAGAGAGTTCGAAACCGGCCGAAACCGGATTTTCTCTGCATGAGGCGCTCCGCACCCGGCAGTTCTGGACGATTTGCATCGTCTATCTCGCCACCATGTTCTGCCTTCTCACAATCATGGTGCATATTGTCCCACACGCCACGGATATCGGTATATCCTCAACGGTAGCGGCCGGCATCCTGGCGGCTATCGGTGGAATAAGTATGGCGGGGCGGTTTGTCACCGGCGTTGCTATTGACCGTATCGGCAACAGGCTTTCCATGATTATCTGCTTTATCCTGCTTATCCTGGTTCTCCTGTGGCTGCAGATGGCAAGAGAGCTCTGGATGTTCTACCTGTTTGCCGCCGTCTATGGCTTTGCCCACGGCGGGTTGTTCACCGTGATTTCACCCATCGTTGCCGAGTACTTCGGGGTACGTGCGCACGGCGCCCTCTTCGGCATCGTCTTCTTCAGCAGCATGGTCGGAGGTGCCATCGGGCCGGTTCTTGCCGGGCATATCTTTGACACCACCGGAAGCTACACCATCGCATTCTGGGCCTGTACCGCCGTCAGCGCTTTCGCGCTGCTACTCGTACTATCCCTGAGACAGGCAAGGCCGAGTTCAGGACGATAGAAGGGTTCGGGCCGGTTTTTTGAGGCGAACTCCGAAACCATGATTGGGTGGCGTCTTATAAAAGCTCTTGACAAAATCCGACCAGCTGATTAGAGTTTTCAGGATTGAGTTGGGCTGCTTTTGCCGGGGACGAAAGGCTGCCTGAGGCAGAAAAGGTGAAGATGCCATGTCTGCTCCTCTAAAATCATTAAGATGGTATAAAAAACTGGCTACGAAGAAAGGGCGACTTGAATCCGGGGCATTTCTTGTGGAAGGGGACAGGGCCATCAAGCAGATAATCGGCAGTCATCCGGATGAAATAATCGAGATTGTAACCGTGGAGGAACCGCTTCCTGTATACTGCAATTACGCCGTGCGGTTGGTTACTGAAAGTCAGCTTCGCTCCATCTGCCTCACCAGGACGCCGCAGGGAACTATGGCCGTTGTCCGTCTGCCGGCAGATATGAGCGCGGACCATCTGCCCGAGAATGCTGGCAATAAAGTCTTGCTGCTGGAAGACATTCAGGACCCGGGAAATGTGGGTACCCTTATCCGCACTGCCGCTGCCTTTGATTTTTCCGGGGTCATTATGACGGAAAATTGCGCTGACCCGCTGTCGCCAAAGTGTGTTCAGGCAACTGCGGGCACAGTATTATCGGTATGGCTCAGGCGGACCAGGCGGTATCTTGAGCTTACCAGGGCGCTGAGAAAGAGCGGCTATACCCTGGTAGCGGCCGAGCTTGACGGCGTAGCCGAGCCATCGATTCTCCAGCGCCAGAGTAGACTCCTGCTGGCGCTGGGCAGCGAAGCGGCAGGCCTTTCGAGCGCGCTGCTGGATGAGGCTGATTATCGATTGCGGATTCCCACTGTCCGCGAAAAAGCGGAATCGCTGAACGTGGCCGCCTGTGGGGCAATCTGCATGTATTTAAGCTCACGGGAGCTTAGTCGTTAGCCATTATTATCGTATCAGCATGTCCGCCCGATAGGGAAACGTGCGTGCTCCGTTCCACGGCGTGGGGCCGTGGGGTATTTCTGGAGAGGCAACGGCCAGGATATATCAAGAAATATGCCTGAGGACTATAAATCGGAGCCAAGCATTTCTTCCCAGGCTATCGCTCTTACCGGCGAGCCGTCCTGACCTTCAAACGGGATGGGCAGGGCCATGAAGTTAACGCGGTTTTTTGTCAAGAGGTGCTGATTGACGATGTATTCAAACTGGATAATCCCCGCGGGGAAGAAAATGTAATGGGTGGTATGTTCTTCCGGGGGTAATTTAGCCTCATTTCCCGAACCAGTTGCCTCATATCTCAGCAGGTAATCACAGGGAAAATCACCTCCCCAGGCCTTAATCTTGCGTTCCACCAGCCATTCACAGGCGTCACGTGCCATATAGGGGGACTTGCCCCAGAAATCCTTTGTCATATAGTCCGCCTTTAGAGGCCAGTCCGTGCGTATTAGAGCGATATCACCCTCTCGAATATGCTGGCCGTGTTTTTCCAGCTCGGCCGCGGTTACGCCATCGCTTTCGCCAAGGTGCGACAGGTTGACAATTGCGGCTTCACCATAGAATTTGTCCAGGGGCACCTTTTCGATGGGAACACCATCGGGCAGGAAATGAAGCGGAGCATCAACATGGGTAAAGCTGTGCGGGCGGAAGGATATATGCCGCTCTATGAAGTAGTCCTCTTCATGCGTGGCCTTTGTTTCATATTTAACTGGCCAGCGCCACTGGTCCCGGATAGTGAGGGTGAGGTCAACAAATTTCCACATAATAATATGCCTCCTCTTTAGTTACTGCGTGAATAATACAACAAACTCGCCCGGATTCAAAACGTGGCGCTCCGCCCAACAGGGAAAAGGCGCGAAGCCCCGTTTTGCGACGTGGGGCTTGTGGGGGTGGCTGTCTCCCGAACTGGACTCGAACCTGGAACCTATCGGCTGGGCGAACTAATTGGTGCTATCGTGAGACTTCAACGCGACATATAAAACCGGCGGTTTTTTGGACTTGTCTAGCTTGAGCGCAAACGTATTCGGATAATCCTTGATAAGCGATTGTAGCTTGGGGTGATTGTATGTCCGGGAATCAAACGCCGGATCCAATTGCCGAAGGGCGCTACCCATTGATGCCAAGTGAACCCATTCCTCTTCCTTCGCGGCCATCTCAAATCCTTGCATTAAAAGAGGTAGAGGGTCAGGCGTATCAACCTTCTCTTCTTTTTTCGGCTTTTCCGTTGGTTTCTTTGTCGGCTCCCTGGTAACGGCCAGATTCTCGCAATATATAAATTGGTTGCAGGCGTTCCTAAAGGCTTCCGGAGTCTTCTTTTCTCCTACTCCAATGACGAAAAGCCCTTCCTCCCTGATTCTTGTCGCCAGCCGTGTGTAATCACTGTCACTGGAGACTATACAAAAGCCGTCAACATCGTTACTGTGGAGTATATCCATCGCATCGATTATCATCGCGCTATCCGTTGCGTTCTTGCCCACTGTATTCCTGAACTGTTGCATGGGCTGAATAGCGTGTTTGTGAAGTGAATCCTTCCAGCTATTCATCTGTGTTGTAGTCCAGTCTCCGTATATCCGCTTAATCGTTATCAGGCCGGCTTTACTGACTTCAGCCAGGATTTGGGGAAGTAAAGATGCCTGAGCATTGTCGCCATCAATCAGGACTGCGAACTTCTCTTTCTCAGATCGCTCACTCACATTACACCTCTCTGCTTATCATCTGATGTCTAACCAATTTAATTATACAGTATAAGTTTCTGTATAGCATATCAAAATGTACAATACCTGCGATGCGTACCGCTTACAAATTCCCCATTTCGCGCCATAATAACGGCACAGGCATGAAACAAAGAGGGTAAAAATGATGGTAAAAGGAAGTCCTGGCTCCCCGAGCTGGCCTCGAACCAACAACCTAGCGGTTATTGG
>JABMRL010000083.1 GCA_013202615.1 Dehalococcoidia bacterium | reverse complement strand
TGTCTGCGCTTTGTTGTAGACGCCGTTCACCAGGCCGGTGATGCCGGAGTGCATGAATGTTGAGTCGCCGATGACGGCCACCACTTTCTTGCTGATGCCAGCCTTACTCAGCCCCAGCGCTTCCCCGATGCTGGCGCCCATGCAGGCGCAGGTGTCCATGGCAAGGAGCGGCGGATATGTGCCCAGCGTGTAGCAGCCGATATCGCCGGTGATTATCAGCGGTGAATCGGCCAGTGTCTTGTTTTGTGCTTTGGCCAGCTTGGCACGCTGCCCGATGGTGCTCAGCACGGAGAAAATGCCGGTGTGGGGACAGCCCGGGCAGAGAAGGGGAGGGCGCCCGGGCAGCTCGGCGCCGGTCTCTATTTTTCGGCGGGGTGAACCAGGGAGAAGACCTGCTTTCCGGGCTGCTTCAGAAATGATGTCGGGGTTAAGCTCACCTACCCTGGGGATGAACTCCTTGCCCATAACCTCTATCCCCATTGCCTGCATGTTTTCCTGGAGGAACGGGTCGAGTTCTTCCACCACAATCACTTTTTCCACCTGTTTGGCGAACTTCCGGAGAAGATTATGGGGCAGGGGGTATGTCATGCCAAGCTTGAGGAAGGAAGCCTTTGGAAATACCTCACGTGCATACTGGTAGGCCACCCCGCTTGTCACCACCCCGAGCTCCCGGCTGCCCCGGATGACCTGGTTGAGCGGACAGGTCTCGGCGTATTCAGCGAGCTTGACGAGTCGTTCTTCCATTAACGGGTGCCGTACACGGGCGTGAGCCGGCAGCATGACGTACTTGGCGGCATTGTACTTGAATTCCGGCTGACGGGCAGGCAGGGCACGGCTACTTTTGACGTCCACCACCGTTTTGGAGTGTGAAATGCGGGTGGTGGTACGCACAATTACCGGTGTATCAAACTGCTCGCTGATGTCAAAGGCATGAGCCAGAAGGTCGTAGGCTTCCTGGCTGTCGCCGGGCTCGAGTATGGGCACCTTGGCCAGCCTGGCAACATGGCGGTTGTCCTGCTCTCCCTGTGAGCTGTGTGCCCCGGGGTCGTCGGCGCAGATAACCACCAGCCCGCCATCGACGCCGGTGGTTGAGGCCGCCATAAAGGGGTCCAGAGCCACGTTCAGCCCCACCTGTTTCATGGATGCCATGGCGCGCACGCCGGCGTAGGACGCTCCCAGTGCCACCTCCATCGCCACCTTTTCGTTGGTTGACCACTCGGCGTAGACGTCATCGAAGCGGGCGATGGCTTCCAGGATTTCGGTGCTGGGGGTTCCGGGGTAGGCGGTGGCCACCATGACACCAGCATGGTAGGCTCCCAGAGCGAGAGCCTCATTCCCGGATAGAAGCTTTTTCAGTACCGACATATTACTACCAATGATAGCACAATTTGCCCGTCGGAAAAACGCTGGCAGGAATTGACAAAGACGGTTCGTAGCGACATAATACGCTTGAATATTTCGCGTGAAAGGAGGATGTCATGCCAGTATACATGATGCTTACCACCCTTACCGATGCGGGACGTAAAGCGCTGCAGGAGGACCCCGAGATATTGCGAGGATTCAATAAAGAAGTGGAGTATATGGGAGTCAAAATCCTGGACCAGTATGCGCTGCTCGGCCAGTACGACTTCGTCAATCTTGTGGAAGCACCGAGCAATGAGGTCGTGGCCAAACTGGCCACGATATTGAGTGTTCAGGGTCACTTTTCCACGCTGACCCTGGCGGCAATCACTATCGATGCGCTTATTGACACGCTGAAGGAGAAAGACAGACCCTGGAAATAGTAAAGCGAAGGATGCGCGGTAAATTTTTAATGCAGCAATAAGCTGCCGCGGCAGGCAGTAAAATCGCCGAGCTCCATTGAATTTATATAACGTATTATAGAGCCATGTCAGAATTGCCATCTGAAGTAAAATCGAAGATTCTGGCCATGCAGCGGGGTGAGATAACCGAGCATTTCATCTACGAGAGACTGGCGAAATCGGTGAAAAACCCTCACAATCAGGACGTCCTTCGACGCGTCGCCAGGGATGAGCTGAGACACCATGACCTGTGGCAGCAATACACCGGCGAAAAACCAGGCCCCAGCCGGCTGAAGATATGGCTTTACTACCTTATTTCACGTGTCTTCGGCCTGACCTTTGGCATCAAGCTGATGGAGGAGGGGGAAGAAAAAGCGCAGGCAGCCTATGCCGGGCTTGCCAAGCATGTTCCGGCGGCTTCCGATATTGCCAGGGATGAACACAAACATGAGCAACAGCTTGTCCGCCTGATAGATGAGGAACGACTCCGCTACGCGGCAGACGTGGTGCGGGGTCTGAATGTGGCGATTGTGGAACTTACCGGGGTACTGGCTGGACTGACGCTGGCCCTGCCTGACCCCGGGCTGATTGTGCTTGCCGGGTTGATTACCGGGGTGGCGATGGTGCTTTCCGTGGCCAGTACCGAATATCTGGGAGCGAAATCGAGTGGGGGTGGTCACAGTCCCTTAAAGGCGGTTCTTTACGGTGGGGTGGCCAATATCATCACCTTTGTTTTTCTGCTTTTCCCCTATCTTATCTTTGACAATGTCTACCTGTCTCTGGGAGTTATGGTTTTCAACGCTATTATAGTGGTCTTTATTTTCAGCTTCTATATCTCGGTGGTCAGGGAGATTTCCTTCCGCAGGCGGTTTTCGGAGATGGCGCTGGCCAGTATCGGCGTGGCGGCGCTGGCCTTTCTCATCGGTTATCTGGCACGGACATTCCTGCACATACACGTGGAGTAAAGATATTCCCGCAAAACCAGCTCGCGTCTCTTCAGAATACGTCTACTGGCGGTACTGGATTTCGGCATTGGGGTAGACCGCCACCGCCGCGCCATCGCCGTTTCTTTCCTTGAGCACCCTGAGTACGTCATCCCAGCTATGTAAGAACAGCGCCTTGGCCGCGCCGCCGAACCAGCTCCGACTCTGGAGGTCGGGGTATTCCGTGAAGACGATGAGGCGGTTGACCTGAGAGGGAATCTGGCGTTCCTTTCGCAGGGGCCCCCAGATTGATTCTCCGAACGGACCCAACAGGTAGTGCGTTACCTGCCCCTCAGGATGGTTGGCGATAACGACGACGTCTCCGCCTTCAGGTTTCAGCGCCGGATAGGTCATTGGCAGGCCGATCCAGGCCTCATTCGCCTTGGCGAAGGCATTGGCAATGGCGATGTCTTTACCGGACAGCTTTGGCGTCAGGTAGTGCGGCTTGGCGTCCTTGACCGCTTCTTCATAAGCCGGTCGCAGCGCGCCGGCATATATGGCTACCGTTTCTCCCCACATATTGACTATACAGTTGATGAGGACATCGAGGTTGGCCAGGTCTCCCGCCTCTTCGATGTCCAGGCGTCCCAGGTTACCTTCGTAGGCACCGTGACCCGTGTACTGAGGCCCTTTCGCCAGCTGGGCCTTGCGGAACATCTGGTGGTTATATTCTATTGTCTCAAACGAGGCCACCCCGGGCAGAATGATTTTCCCGCCCCCGCCGAAGCCGGTGCTGGGGTGGGGCACCACCGAACCGATGGCGATTTTAAGGTCGCACTTCATCACCTCGTCGTTAACATAGACCTTCGTGCCATAGGTCCTGGTCGTGCCGACGTACGTGCAATTGGCATAGGGGTTGTGGTTGTAGACCGGGAAGCGGGCCAGAGTTTCCTCGCCGAGCTTCTTCACAAAGTCTATACGGTTCATGGCACCGTGGCAGCCCAGCGCGGCAACGAATCGTATATTACTGTCGGGAATACCGGCGGCGGCCAGCTCTTCGAGCACGAAAGGGACGATTTCCGCCACCCGGGTTACCCTGGTCATATCATCGAAGATAATGACCGCCTCTTTTTTCCCCTGAGCCAGTTTCCGCAGCGGCGATGTGCCAGTCAGGTCGCCGGTGACCGATTCCCTTATCCGGTCCAAACTGAGGGCGGGGCGGTTGTAGCCGGCCATATAGCCCATTTCAACCTGCCAGTTATCGGGGAGTGGCAGTTCCAGTTCTTTCATTCCATGCCAGGCGAGCTGGGGCAGTTTAAGCTTGTTCGGCATCGTGAATACCTCTCTTAATACTGTCTACTAATACTGTATCTCAGCGTTGGGGTAAATGGCAACTCTGGCGCCGTCACCGTGCGCCTCCTGGAGAAACTTTAAGACTTCATCCCATCGATTGCAATATGTAATTCTATCGTCGTCATCAAACCAGTTGCCGCCGCTGGTCATCTGGGGTAGCTTGAGCACATTTGACATAACGGTCTCCTCTGAGGGCACCTTTACATTATATCATGGCGGTTGAGTACGATTTCCAACCCGGGTGCATTGGAGCAATTTTCGTTTCCGGATTTTGTTGCGGGTTTCTGGTCTATGCCGTATACTAATGGGCGAGATTTTCAAATGAGGAGGTAAAGCATGCCAAACGGGTACCACGGCAAGATTTTAAGGGTAGACCTTTCCTCAGGACATATCAAGATAGAAGAATATCCGGAAAATTTCTATCGCCAGTACTTTGGTGGTTCAGGATTCGTTGGCTATTTTCTGCTGAAGGAGATTAAACCCGGTGTCGAGCCCCTGAGTCCTGACAACAAGCTTATCTTTGCTGCCGGTCCACTGACCGGGGTGCCGGCCGGTGGTTGCGGTCGGCATAGCGTGGGTGGCAAATCGCCGCTCACCGGAGGATTCGGTGAGGCTGATTCCGGCGGTTACTGGGGAGCCGAACTTAAGATGGCCGGCTTTGATGCCATAATCGTGGAAGGTAAGGCGGAAAAACCGGTCTATCTTTCAATTCAGGATGGAAAAGCGGAACTTAAAGACGCCCGCCATTTATGGGGGATGAAGGGGCTTGAGTGCCAGAACGCCATCCGCGATGAGCTCGGCGACCAGCAGATCAAGGTGGCATATATCGGTCCCGCCGGAGAGAACCTGGTCAAGTTTGCCAATGTCATGAATGACCTTGATGCCGCCGCCGGCCGGACCGGAATGGGGGCGGTGATGGGCTCCAAAAAGCTGAAGGCTATCGCCGTGCGCGGAAAACAGCGCGTGTCAATCGCTGACTCAGCAGTATTCAAGGAGATAGCCCGCTGGATTGCGGAAAACACGCCCGTCACCAATAAGGGAATGCACGATTTCGGCACAGCACGGGTGGTTGCTGCGCTTGACCCGGCGGGAGGTCTGCCGACCCGCAATTTCCAGTTCGGCTCCATTGAGGGTGCCAACAAGATAGACGGACAGGCCATGCTTGACACCATTTTCGTGAAGCGGAGAGCCTGCTTCGCCTGCCCGGTACAGTGCAAGCGCGAGGTGAAATTAGATAAACCGTATGTCATCGACCCGAGCTACGGCGGTCCCGAATACGAGACGATTGCTGCCCTCGGCTCTGACTGCGGCATCACCGACCTGCCGGCCATTGCCAAGGGGGGCGAGATGTGCAATGCCTATGGGCTGGACACCATCTCCTGTGGAGCGACCATCGCTTTCGCAATGGAGTGTTTTGAAAACGGGCTGCTCACCACCAAGGATACCGGAGGCATAGAACTCCGCTTCGGCAGCACCGAGGCTATGCTGAAGATGGTCGAGCAGATTGCGTTGCGCCAGGGCTTCGGCGACACGCTTGCTGAGGGTGTGGCGCGGGTGGCAAAGAAAATCGGGCCCGCCGCCGGGAAATACGCCATGCATATCAAAGGGCAGGAACTGCCCATGCATGAACCACGCCTGAAACAGGGCCTCGGGGTCGGATATGCTATATCGCCGACCGGCGCCGACCACTGCCATAATATCCACGACACGGTCTACACGAGTGCAGGCCCGATGCTAGAGATGGTATATCCGATGGGCATACTGGAGCCGATGGCGGCCGATGACCTGTCACCGGCCAAAATCCGACTTCTCAAGTATTACTCTGAATTTATGCACTTTCTCAACTGCGCGGTCTGCTGCTACTTTGTCATGTCACTGAGCCTTGTTGGCTTTGAGCGAATCACGCAGCTGGTAAAGGCGGTGACCGGCTGGGATACCTCGACCTTCGAGCTGTTAAAAGTTGGCGAGCGGGCGGTAAACATGGCGCGGGTCTTCAACCTGAGAGAGGGCTTCACGGCCAAAGATGATACCATGCCAGAGCGTTTCTTTACCCCTCATCCTTCCGGACCGCTCAAGGTGGCGCTTGACCCCAGGGCTTTTGAGGAAGGCAAGGAGTCTTACTACGAGATGATGGGCTGGCCCAACGGCGTCCCGACGCCCGGCAGGCTTGGGGAACTGGGCATCGAATGGGCGGCGTCGCAGCTGCCTTCGAAATAGAATAATACCATTGCCAGCAGGCAAAAGAGGTGAGACAGCTATGAACGGAAAGCTTTGGGAATCGTTCCGTATCGGACGTATGGAGCTTAAAAACCGGTTTGTCATGCCACCGATGGTCACCAGATACGCTGCTGATGACGGCTTCGTCACCGAGCGTATCAAGAACTACTACGAGGCACGTGCCCGAGGCGGCGCGGGACTGATTATCGTTGAGGCGACCTATGTTCACCGACAGGGGCACGCTTTTGCTAATCAGCTCGGCATCAGCGAGGATAAATTTGTTCCCGGAATGAAAGAGCTGGTCGACGTCGTGCACAAGCACGGAGCCAGAATTGCTGTCCAGCTCCATCACGGCGGCCGGGAGGCAAAATCAACCGTAAGCGGGTCGCAACCGGTTGCTCCCTCACCATTGCCTGGACTGGCCGGTGAAACGCCCAGAGAAATGATTGTTGAGGAGATTGCCGAAGCGGTAGCCTATTTCGCCGAAGCTGCCCTCAGAGCCAGGGATATCGGGTTCGATGGGGTGGAGCTCCATGCTGCGCATGGCTATCTGATTGACCAGTTCCTTTCGCCGACCTCAAATAAAAGGGAAGATGAATATGGCGGGGACGTAGAAAACCGGGCGCGTTTTCTCCTGGAAGTCATAGCCGCGGTAAAAGAAGCCGTGGGTGAGGACTATCCTGTGTGGTGTCGCCTGGACGGCAAGGAATACGGTGTTGAAGGGATAACTCTGGAAGATGCTCAGAAAACCGCGCGTATGGCGGAGGACGCTGGCCTGGCGGCAATTCACGTGTCAGCCTGGGGGCCGGCGGCACCGACGAATCGCGCCACGCCTACCTTTGCCCCGGCGATTATTGAGGAACTGGCCGAAGGGATAAAGAAGGTGGTCTCAATCCCGATAATTGCCGTTGGCAGGATAACGCCCGAGGACGGCGAACGGATGTTGAAAGAAGATAAGGCGGACCTTATTGCCGTCGGCAAGGCAATGCTGGCGGATGCGGAATGGGTCAATAAAGTAGCTTCGGGCAAGACGGATGATATAAACCCCTGCATAATCTGTAACGGCTGCCGCGATGATATCCGCAATCCGGACTTGGCTGGCATACGCTGCTCGGTGAATGCCACCCTGGGACGTGAGAAGGAAAGCAAGATTTTGCCGACGGCAAAGCCAAAGAATGTCCTCGTCGTTGGCGGCGGCCCGGCGGGCATGGAAGCGGCGAGGGTAGCCGCCCTGCGGGGTCATAAGGTAACGCTGTGGGAAAGAGAATCGCGCCTCGGCGGGCAGCTGGTGCAGGCGGTGATACCTCCGTACAAAGATAGAATCGCACCGATGGCCAGATATCTGGAAACGCAACTGCAAAAAATTGGCGTCAGGGTTCAGACTGGTAAAGAAGCCACCGCGGCCGCCGTGGCTGAATCCAAACCGGATGTGGTTGTGGTGGCCACCGGCATCAGGACTTTCATCCCTGATATCCCCGGGCTGGATAAAACCCCGGTCATCGAGGCAGGGGATGTTCTGGAAGGGAAGGCCAAAGTTGGCGACAGGGTGGCCATAATTGGCGGCGAGCTGGTGGGGTGTGAGACGGCGGAATTCTTGGCCGACCGCGGCAAAAAGGTTACCGTGATGCGCCGTGGCCCCGAAATGGCGACGAGTGTCGGGCCCAGCAACCGGGCTTTCTTCCTCAGCCGGCTTCTGGATAAAGGCGTTACCCTGCTCCGTGAGGTCAGGTACAATAGTGTCAGCCCTGAGGGTGTTAATATAACCACCAAGGATGGGGAGGAAAGGACGATAGAAGCTGACACCGTGGTGCTCGCGGCGGGGTCTGTGCCGGATAACGCGCTTTATGAAGCGGTTAAAGGTAAAATCTCTGAAGTCTACAGCATTGGCGACTGCGTTGAGCCACGGACCATCCGCGACGCCATCAGCGAGGGATTTCGTACCGGCCAGAAAATATAATCGATAAATTTTATAAGGAGGCATGTAATGGCCAAGCAGGTTATCACAGTACCTACAGCACTTCCCGGTGTTCCTTATTCACCGGCAATCAAAGCGGGAGACTATATTTTTGTCTCCGGGCAGGTCGGTCATGTCGATAGCCAGGGCAATAAACTGGAGGGAGTTGAAGCCCAGACCAGACGGACGCTGGATAATATGAAGACGGTCCTGGAGGCGGCTGGCGCTTCAATGGACGACGTTGTGAAGACAACGGTGTTTCTGACCAGAGCCGAGGATTTTTCCAGTATGAATGAAGTGTACAAGACATACTTCACCAAGGACCTGCCAGCACGTTCCACACTTATCATTGCCGCGCTGGCCAGGCCCGAGATGGTGGTCGAGATTGAAGGTATTGCCTATTGTTCGTAGTTAGAAAGGGAACCCGAATTTAGACATGCAAAAAATCATAATTACCGCAGCATTGACCGGAGCCGGGCATGGTAAAGAGGCCAACCCCAATTTACCCGAACAACCAGAGGAGATTATCGAACAGGCATTGCAGTGTCGTGATGCCGGTGCGGCTATCGTACACGTCCACGCCCGCGATAAATCCGG
>JABMRL010000082.1 GCA_013202615.1 Dehalococcoidia bacterium | reverse complement strand
GTGGTTACCGGGTTAATCAAGGCCAACTTCCCGACGCGCATCAGCTTTGCCGTTACCTCTCAGGTGGACTCGCGCACCATCCTTGACGGTGCCGGGGCGGAGAAGCTGCTGGGCAGGGGAGACATGCTTTACATGCCCACGGAAGCGGGCAAGCCGAAGCGGCTTCAGGGCTGCTTTGTCTCTGACCCCGAGGTGGAGCGGCTGGTCTACTTCTGGAACAGCCAGAAGGAGCAGCAGGCGGAGCCGATAAAGATTGAGCAACTGGTGCCACCGGCGTCGATAACCGCCCGCAGCGGTCAGCAGGAAGACCCGCTTATGGACGCCGCCCGCGAGCTGGCGGAGGAGCACGACCACATTTCGACATCTTACCTGCAGCGGAAACTGCACATCGGCTACCCCAGGGCCGCCCGCATCATGGAGCAGATTGAGGAGGAGATGGGGGGAGACGTTGGTGGGGGAGATATTGGGGAAGAGGAGGCGGGGGCTGGTTAGCGCACGTTAGTGTGATGTACGACGCTATTTGTCAACCCTTTTTACATTTAAGAAAGTGACTATATCTGGGCTATCGTGAAATAGTTTCCCTTTATTAAGATGTGACTATGGGTGAGAAGTAATCGCTAAAATTGTGATTATACCCCTAGAGGGGCCATAATACCAAAAGACTCTATAGGCTGCTGGCGTCCTCTGCTCTGCATATGCTTCAAAAGCCTTCTCCCCATTTGGGCCTTTCAAACTCACATATTCGTGAGTCTGGAGGCTAGGGTGCCGCGGATTCTTTGCCAGTGACTTAATGGTCTTCCTGACCGCCTTGTAACGTTTTATTTGGGCTGTATCAGCTTTAAGCAGGATGTAAGCCTGCCTTGCCTCGTCTGTCCATTCCAGCTCAAACAAAATGCTTGACCCTATAGAGCGTCAATGTCAACTTTTGACACCCTGCCCTGTGCAGCCTCGGCAAGCCCCCGCCGAACTGACGCAATGGCATCCGGGTTATTGAACAGCCATGCTTCTGAAGCGGGGATGGTTACCTGTGGGTCTAGAACAATCTGCCCGATTCTGTTGCTGTATATATGATATGTGATGCCTTCTTGTACCGGTGGTTTGGGCAGAACCACTCGTTTTTTAGCATCCGGCTTCACGCTCTCGGCTACCCTTATGAACTCTTCATCTTTTATTATCATAGCCATCACGGTGAGATTATAACATTGGTGGGATTATCTGTCAAGTGGGATATTCCCACTTTTATATTTTTTCAAAGCGACCTGCTACCTGTGCCGTAACCTCTTCAAAATGGCGTCCATATAGACCCGGGCCAGGTTTTTGCCGTGCTTTTTCACCTGCGCCCGCTTTTTCCGGAGCTTCTCCTCGCGGCGCTCCTGCCTGGTATCTATATCTGACTTGCTGTCTTCCACCACAGTGAGCTACGCTTTTTTTTCTTATTCGGTGCCGTCCCAGAGCATTTCCGCCGTATGGGCGGCTGTTTTTGCCGCCAGCTCGGCGCACATTGCCGGCAGCCCGGCCTCATCGGCCATTTCCTTCTGCCAGGGTATCTTGGTGTCATAGAAAACGCCGGCCATCCTGGTGCGGACTCCCCGGCAGGTGGCGGAACCGAACTCTTTCTCAAACCACTTGTATAACCTGGCTACGGGGAGATAGGAGCTTTTCGCTATTTCATAGTCTTCAATTTCTTCCCGGCTGCGCCCGTATTTCACACTGAGCATCAGGCTGGCCCCCAGCAGGGCGCCGCAGACGTCGTTCATCTGGCCGAGTCCGCCGCCGAGTCCGCTGGCGGCTTTGAAGAGGTTGTCGTCTCTCATGTCAAGCGCTTCTTGCAACGCAAGAACGGTGCACTGGCCTCAGCCGTGGTATTTGGGCATGTAATCCAATCCATTGCGGTAGGCCTGGCTGGCGGCCTCTTCCTTGCTTTTAGCTGTCACTGGTCTCCCCCTTTTTTGGTATTAATTTACCTCTTTATTTCCACCTGGTCAAATTCATGGCGTAATTCTATGATGCGGTCGCGGAGCAGCGCCGCCTTTTCAAACTCGAGGCTTCTGGCGGCGGACTTCATCTGCGTTTCGAGTTCTTTGATGAGCCGGGCCACGTCCTCTTTCGATACCGGGGCTTCGGCAACATACGGGGCGCGCGCTTCCGCCACCACCTTTACCCGTTTCGTGATGTCACGAATCGCTTTTCTGATTCCCTGCGGGGTTATGCCGTGCTCGCGGTTGTACGCTTCCTGAATCTGCCGGCGGCGCTTGGTCTCGTCAATGGCGGCCTTCATGGAGCCGGTGGTGGTATCGGCATACATGATGACGTGGCCGCCAATGTGGCGTGCCGCGCGCCCCATTGTCTGGATGAGGGCTCCTTTCGACCGCAGGTAGCCTTCCTTGTCCGCATCCAGTATGGCTACCAGGCTGACCTCGGGAAGGTCGAGTCCCTCGCGCAGCAGGTTGATGCCAACGACGACGTCATGGACACCGAGGCGGAGGTTGCGCAGTATCTCCACCCTTTCCAGCGTGTCAATTTCAGAGTGGAGGTAGTGCGTCCGGACACCCACCTCAATGAGGTAATCGGCGAGCTCTTCCGCCATCCGCTTGGTCAGCGTGGTCACCAGGCAGCGCTCCCCTTTATCGACCCTGGTCTTTATCTGGTCGAGGAGGTCGTCAATCTGTCCTTTCGGCGGCTTGACCTCGATTGTGGGTTCTAGGAGGCCGGTGGGGCGGACGACCTGTTCCACGACCTGCTGGCTGTGCTCGTATTCGTAGTCGGCGGGGGTGGCGGAGGCATAGATAACTTGGTTGATGCGCTCGTTGAACTCGGTGAAATTGAACGGTCGATTGTCCAGCGCCGAGGGCAAACGGAAGCCGTATTCCACCAGCGTTTCCTTGCGGGAGCGGTCACCGTGGTACATGCCGCGTATCTGGGGCAGGGTCATATGTGACTCATCGATGAAGAGCAGGAAGTCGTCGGGAAAGTAGTTGATGAGCGTCCAGGGCGGGCTGCCCGGCGCCCGCTGGGAGAGGTGGCGGGAGTAGTTTTCCACGGCGTGGCAGTAACCGGCCTCACGTAGCATCTCCAGGTCGAAGTTGGTCCTCTGCTCCAGGCGGGCGACTTCCAGCAGCTTGCCCTGCCTTTTGAGTACGGCAAGCCTTTCCTCAAGCTCCAGTTTGATGCTATCAAGCGCCAGCACCAGCTTATCATGCGAGGTGACGAAGTGCTTGGCGGGGTAGATATCTATGGAGTCAAGCTCGGCGAGCAGCTCCCCTGTGAGCGGGTCTATCTGGACGATGCGGTCGATTTCATCGCCGAAGAACTCGATGCGCAGCGCCAGCTCCTCGTAGGACGGCTGTATTTCCAGAGTGTCGCCGCGGACACGGAACCGGCCGCGGGTGAAATCGATGTCGTTGCGCTCGTACTGCATGTCCACCAGCTTGCGGAGGAGGCTCTGTCGGCCATAGCTTTCTCCCCGTTTCAGGCTGACCACGAAGCTGCGGTACTCCTCGGGCTCGCCAAGGCTGTAGATACAGGAAACCGAGGCGACGATGAGCACGTCGCGCCGCTCAAAGAGAGCTCTGGTGGCGGCGTGGCGCAGCTTATCAATTTCCTCGTTGATGTCTATTTCCTTCTCGATATAGGTATCGGTGCGCGGGACGTAGGCTTCCGGCTGGTAGTAATCGTAGTAGCTGACGAAGTATTCCACGGCATTATCGGGGAAAAACTCGCGGAACTCGCTGGCAAGCTGTGCCGCCAGCGTCTTATTGTGACAGATGACCAGGGTGGGCCGCTGCACCCGCTCAATCACGTTGGCCATGGTGAAGGTCTTGCCGCTGCCCGTAACCCCGAGCAACGTCTGCCGGTGGAAACCACGGTCAAGGCCATCCACCAACTTGTCCACCGCCTGTGGCTGGTCGCCGGTCATCTTAAAGTCGGAAACAATTCTAAAATCTGGCATGGCTGATTATAAAAGTATGATTCTAGACATAGTATATCCTGTTGTTGTGATGGCTTCAATGAAATTCAGGGCATATCCACTGCCTTACCGTGCTGCCGGGGAAAGTAATCCGGTCGAACCAGACGAAAGTACTGGGGAAAGGATTACTTAAGATGGATGTTCAGATGACTATTCAAATGATATTATGCTCAGAAGGAGGTGGGGAAAATGGCGACGAGGAGTTATCTGGATGCGTTATCATCGGGGATGAGGGCCAAACTTGACCCCCTTTCCCGAATAATCGGAGAACAGGGAGCAGCGCGCTGGCCTGCCGCTGTGAGGAGTGAACCTGATTCTGCGCCGTTAAAACATAACCTCGGGCCGATTGAGCGGTATAAAAGGCGCCTGGAATTGAGGACTAAAGTGTCCGGTTTTTAGCCGGGATTTATAAACCAGCTTGGTTGCCTAGCCTTTACCAAAGGCTAACATTTTGGTCAGGGTTGGTCGCTTAACGCTTCTTCCATCTCATTGGTAAACTCAGTCTCTATCTGAAAGATATGCTGGTAGTCAGCACCGGCCAATTTCTTCTCAATGATAATGAGCTCCTGGTAGGACCACTGACGGTCATCGACTGGCTTGATGGGGTTGTACAGGCTGTTATACCATTCCGCAAGGCTCTCGAAGGCGGGTGTGTCAAAGTCGACCCAGCCAGTTGAAATTCTGGGGAAGCTGGCGATGACTCTGCCGCTCGACTGCCGTATGCCGGCTTCGAGGATTTCACGGGCCTGTTCCTCGCTCAAGACCTGGTCGAATATCTCCATCTGCGTATCTTCATACCATACTCCGCCGGTATAACCGCCCCACTCGTAGAGGCCGAAGCCATCCAGTTTGTACTGGCGGACGTATTCATTACCCTTGTTGATGTATACTCCGACCATCTCCTCCCAGTTTTTGGCATCCTGTCTACCCGCCGGTGGTCCGCCGAGGATGAGGTCATAGCCGCTGTAGTTATACGGGTAGGGGATGCTTACGCCCTGCCCCGGGTCATACATTGTATCCAGCGCAATCACGGTGCCGGAATAAGCTTCTCTGATTTCGGGCAGTGCTTCCTGCAGCCATTCACCCGCATCCTCATATTCCCAGACCAGCTTGTATGGTTCGTTCACCGGCGCAAATCCCTCCGCCTGATATTTCTCGGCGATTTTTGCCCATTTGATGATTACGGCATTGAATTTCCGTATCAGGTCGGCACTGCGGTGGTAGGCAGTGCTGGGGTCGGGCTCGTCCCACTCGTAGCCTTTGCCCATATCCAGGTTGGGGTGCATTGGGTTGGGTACCAGGATTACCCTGAAACCTGCCTTCTTCAGCGCCTGCAGGTAGAAAATGAAGGCATCATCGCCGAGGGACTCAGGTTCGCCGTCGTCCGGGTCAAAGACAATGTCGATTCCCAGCATCACGGTGTCCACACCGGCCTGCCTCAGTTTATCGGCATTGACCAGGTAGCTGCGTGCCTCGTCAATCCGTGATGCCCAGGCACCGCGGTAGAACGGCGAATAACCGGAACTGTCCAGTTTAAAGGGCTCTCGATATTCCTGCCACCAGAGGCTGAACGTATCTATCAGGGTCTCCTCAAAATTGCCCGGTTTGCCCTCAAGTTCAAATATGCCGTCGCCGTCCGCATCTACCTCGAGATTGAGGTCGCTTTCGCGCACGCTTTTGCTCAGGGCCGGCCGTTCCGGCGTCACCAGCAGTTCGGGTTTTATCTGGACTCGCGCTTTGGTAGTGGGAGTTATCGGCACGTTGGTATATTTGAGATAGTGCTTCGCGTCCCGGGCGGCATCGGGCACGATGGCTTTTATTTCTGCGGTGCCGGTATCGGTTCCGGTTACTTCCAGCGTGTACTCCTGGGAAACATCGGCGTCGGGGATAACGATGGTCTTGTACCCTGTGCCGGCGGGATGGATGTAAATGGAGCCGGGTATTTCCGTCTCCAGTACTCCCTTTTCATCGACGCCGACGTGGCGACCCACTGAGTCGTAGACGTGGAGTTGCGCCGGGCTGAAGATACTGAATATGGCCAGCTTCGATAAATCGCCGGGTATGGGGATAAGGGACACCCAGAAAGGCTGCGGGTATTCCGCCAGTCCTGACCCCCACGCCCCCGGGTGCGCCCACTTTTTGCCCGGGCCTTCTCCTTCGTGCCACTGGGGTCCGAAGGGCCCGCGCTGCCCGAAACTCAGGCCCAGCACTGAGATGGAGAGGCCGAGGTACTCTCCCCAGTAGCCCTGAAAGTCCAGCCATTCCGACCCCTCGTCAGCCGTTTCCGGCAGCAGGACGACCTCAAGCTGCTCCGGGGAAATAACCCGCCAGGAATCGAGGCCGGTGTCGTCGAAATCGAGGCCCGACCAGTACTGTCCCGGGGTGAAATAGTTGGCGTGCGAGCCCCGGGCCGCGTAGACGGACGGGTGCGTGCCCGACACGAGCCCCCTGTCCAGCATCTCGCTCCAGGGCATGCGCTGGCCGGCCTGGTGCTGCGAGTAGGCCGCAAAGCTGGGTACGGCGTTGCTGTCCAGCAATTGTTCGGCGGTACCTCCCGGAAAATGAAGCTGCACAAGCTCCCAGTCGCCCTCGTGGATGTTGCGCCAGTCGTTGAGGTAGTAGAAGAGCCAGTACTGCAGCACCGTTTCGCCGGCGCCTTCTTTCACCCGGGCGTAGACGGTGGGCGGATAGCGTGTCTTGTTCTCGTCATAGATGGCCTTGTATTGCTCGATGTCATTTGGTTCTGGTCCCAGTTCGGCGACATCCAGGTAGTAATCACTCTGCGACCATTGCCGCAGGTTGGGGATTGACGGCTTTGCCACGAAGGCGGGGTCGGTGATATCGCGCAGCAGCGCGAGGTCAATTAAAATCTGCACCGGGTCAGGTTCGAAATTCTCCTCTGTCTCTGCCTCCCCGTTGAGGTGAATAACAGGGCAGAATTTATCGGCCAGCCGCAGGGCGTAGTTCTCGGCGGGTTGGGGTGTGGGAGCAGGGGCTGGTGAGGGTGCCGGGGAGGGAGCAGGCGCAGGTGATGGAAGTGGCCTCGGTGACGGCGCCGGAGTTGGTGCAGGTTCCGGTTCCGGCGGCGTCTGCGGGCAGGCACACCCGATGGTGAAGATGAGCAGGAGTATGGTGAGGACAAGGCTTATTTTCATTATGGGTGTATTATAATGGTTTTCGGCAGGCGGATAAAGGGATAGTGACTGGTTAGATAAAAAAAGGAGGGCAGGGTAGTTGGCTGCCCCCCTTTAAGTACGGTTTTCCT
>JABMRL010000081.1 GCA_013202615.1 Dehalococcoidia bacterium | reverse complement strand
TTGTTGATTGCCTTGCGGGTGTTCAGCCCCCGCTCGAATTCGTTGATTAAGTCAACGGGACAGGCCTCGAAACAGTCGCCGCAGGAGCTGCACTTCTCAATATCAACATAGAGCGGTTTCTTGAGCACCTTGACCTTGAAGTCGCCCGCTTCGCCTTCCAGAGATTGGACCTGGGAATTGGACAGAATCTCAATGTTGAGGTGTTTGTCCACCTCGATAAGCTTCGGCGAAATCATGCACATGGAACAGTCATTGGTGGGAAACGTCTTGTCCAGCTGTGACATCCGGCCGCCAATCGAAGTGGTCTCTTCGACCATATAAACTTTAAAGCCAGAGTTGGCCAGGTCGAGGGCGCTCTGCATGCCGCAGATGCCGCCCCCCACCACCATTACCGCACCCACTTTGTGGTGATTTTGCTCTTTCGCTTTACCGTTTTTGGCCATTATAAAAGACCTTTCTCCCTCAGCAGCGGCCTGGGGTCGACGAAATGTCGGGCAAACCACTTGTCTGCTTCCGGAGCGCCAAAGGCCAGGCCCATGAGCTCGGTGGAGTAGATAATCGGCACATTGTACTGTTTCCCTGCCTGCGCCGAAATCTCGTCCTGGTGTGTATCCAGATTTGACTGGCACATCGGGCACGCCACCGCGATGGCGTCGGCGCCAGCCTCCTCGGCCATATCAAACAGCTTCTGTATCATTTTCCAGGCCACTTCGGGCATGGTGAGCACATGTTCGGCGCCACAGCAATCGGTCTTATAGCTCCAGTTCTTCACCTCAGCGCCCAGTGTTTTCAAAATATTGTCCATGGACTCGGGATTGTCCGCGTCAACGGCGTCCGTAATGCGGGGAGGGCGGGTAATCAGGCAGCCGTAGTAGCAGACCGCTTTCAGTCCGCTCAGCGGCTTGCTGACCTTTTCCAGTATCGCTTTCTCGCCCACTTCTTCCCAGATGAAGTCAACAAGGTGTTTTATCCTGAAATCGCCTTTGTATCCGCCGTTTACCCCTTCTATTTTTGTTCCCGCCCGCAGAGCTTTATCAGCGTGCTTTAATCTGGAATAGCAGGCCGCACAGGGCACTACCATATCAAGACCCGCCTTATCCGCGGTTTCCAGGTTGCGGGCGGGCAGGGCCAGCGCCAGCATATCATCAGTGGCATGCGCCGAGGCGGCACCGCAGCAGGTCCAGTCCTCAAGTTCTTTCAGGTCGATACCCAGTATCCGGGCTACCGCCGCCACGGACTCGCCATATTCCCGGGCGATGCCCTCAATGGAACACCCTGGATAATATGAGACCTCCATGCTTACCCTATCTCTTCACTTTCTTAAATATATTCTTCACCTGCCGCCCGGCTCTGACCCTTGGTGGCAGGAGCTTTATCTTGCCCCGTTTGAACATGGCCATGCCGGTCCCCGCCTGTTTGCGCAGGCCGCTCAACCCGCCGCTCCTCAACATGTATTCCACAGCCATCTCCGGCTCGTGGACGCGACCGTGCCTCCGCAACGAGGCCAGAAACGCCGCATGAAAGGTAGGGGCATTCTTCTGCACCACCTTTATCCCCTCACGCTGGGAAAGCTGCCTGAGGGCATCCATGACATGGGCGATATCGATATCATTGGGACAGCGGGTGGTGCAGGTCTCGCAGGAAGCGCAGACCCATATCGTGTCGCTGCGGATGGCTTCATCCAGCAGTCCCAACTGAAGCATCCGCATCAGCCGGTGAGGCACCACATCCATGGCAAAGGTCACCGGGCAGCCATTGGTGCACTTTTCACATTGAAAGCAGGCAGCTATCTTCTGCCCGCTCAAATCCTCAATTTTCCTCCGCAGCGACGGTCTGGGAGAAATTTTCTCCGGTATCTTGGCTACGGTCAATTTCCTCCTGCTTTCTGACGGTACACGGCAATATGCATCGTTAGCTTAATGTTCAACCCACGCAGCGTACTGTCAAGACGATTGATTTCAGGCGAGATACGGATTATCTGTCATGCCCATCAGGATACGTCAGGCCCGGCCCTTTTCAGATATTTTTCCACCTTTTTCAGCAGCTCTTCGGGAGTCACCGGCTTATCGATATAGTCCTCGGTCTCCATGGCGAGTCCGCCGCTCATGGCAATGGAGCTTCCACTGCCCTTTTCCGCATAGCTGGTCAGCATGATAACCGGAATGTTTTTCAGCCCGGCATTTTTTTTCAACTGCTCCGCGGTGGAAAATCCGTCCTTCACCGGCATGATAACATCAAGGATAATCAGGTCCGGGCTTTCATCCCTCGCCTTCCGCAGTCCATCATCGCCATCGTATGCTACGATTACCTCATAGGGTTTGCTTTCCAGGACTATCCTGGTCGCCTCAACAAAATCAGGGTCGTCATCAATGAGAAGTACTTTCGGTATCTTGGTCATGGTTGCGCCCTTTCCACAGAAACTCGATAGCTAGGCTTTTTTCTTTTTATTCACCAGCCGCTCCACGCGCTCCAGAAGAAGCTCTGGATTGATGGGCTTCTCCACGTAGTCATCGACATTGAACTCAAGCGCCGTTTCCAGTTCATAGCGTCTTCGGCTGGCTTCCTCACGTACTGAGCTCAGAATCAGGATGGGGATGTGTCGATATTTCGACCACCTTCCGTCTTCCAGCTCCTTCAGCACGGCGAAGCCGTCCATCTTGGGCATGAGAAGGTCTATAATCATCAGGTCCGGCTCTTCCGCCCGCAGCGCTGCCAGGCATTCGATGCCATCACAGGCTGTCAC
>JABMRL010000080.1 GCA_013202615.1 Dehalococcoidia bacterium | reverse complement strand
TTCCGGTTATACCAAAATCAGCGATTATTTTATGGGCAGTTCAGCTCAGCCCGCATGTCCCGGGCCGACACAAATTACTTGCTACAATAGCATAAAGGAACACGAGATTCAACCAGCCTCAAATGGGCACTTTTACCACAGACATTTATATTCCTTCAAGCTAACGGGGGTTTCCAGTGCGCTTATGAGCACCTGGCTCTGAATCTGGATATCGCCGGTTCGAGCCCGGTACGGCCCAGGTCACACTTTAGCCCATTTTAGCCCACTACACATTCTTGGAGATGTTTGCCCTTCCATGCGTACGAATATTTAATGCCATTTGCCTTTTCTATTGAATAGTAATCCCCAATGGCGAATATTGGGATTTATGGTCAACCATAATAAAAACTAACATTATAACTGGACTCCTTTATGGGGGTAGGTCAGAAAAATATACTTCCTTTTTTAACTCGACATATTGGTACAGGGTTGACTGAAAAAGATTCTGGAATTATCATATTAGGTGCTGGGCGCAATATCTTAATTCGATTGGTGTAATGTATGAGTGCCAATAAAATGCCAAAACTACGGATAGGTGATTTAAAGATAGATATACCAATTATTCAGGGAGGGATGGGGATTGGTGTCTCTTTATCTGGTCTAGCAGCGGCCGTTGCTAACGAAGGCGGTATCGGTGTTATTTCCTCGGCAGGAATTGGTATGCTTGAAGCTGATTTTGAAAGAAACTTCAAGGAAGCTAACAGAAGAGCCTTGCACAGAGAGATAAAAAGGGCAAAGGCGATGACAAAGGGCATCATTGGTGTGAATATAATGGTAGCCCTTTCAGATTACGATGACCTCTTAAGGGTTGCAGTGGCTGATGGTGCGGATCTGGTTTTTATTGGCGCCGGGCTTCCACTTAAGGTTCCTGGAATATGGCCGTCGGATGAGTGGGAAAAGGTTGCAACGAAGATCGTGCCGATAGTCTCTTCTTCCAGGGCAGCTAAGATCATATTTCAGTCCTGGCAAAAGCACTATAATCGTGTACCTGATGCTGTAGTTGTTGAAGGCCCACTAGCTGGCGGACATCTTGGATTCAAAAAAGAGCAGATTAATGACCCCGACTATACACTGGAAAAGATATTGCCGGAAGTAATCTCCATAATAAAGCCCTTTGAGCAACACTTCAAGAAGAATATTCCCGTAATCGCTGCCGGGGGTGTGTACACGGGTGCCGATATTTATAAATATTTCAAGCTGGGGGCTCAAGGAGTGCAGATGGCAACCAGGTTCGTGGCAACTTATGAGTGCGATGCTTCCGCGGAGTTTAAGGACGCATATATAAAATGCAGTACAGAGGACCTCATTATAATTGACAGCCCGGTTGGATTACCGGGTAGAGCCATTCGGAACCGGTTTCTTGAGAAAATAGAATCCGGGAACAAGATACCATTTAAATGCCCGTGGCAGTGCCTGAAAACCTGTGATTTAAGAACTTCTCCATACTGTATTGCTCGAGCCCTGAGCAATGCCAAAAACGGGCACCTTGAAGAAGGATTTGCTTTCGCCGGGGCTAATGCCTACAGGATAGATAAAGTAATCTCCGTTAAAGAGCTTTTTAAAACTCTAATGATGGAATTTGAAAAAGCAGAATCTATATAAAATCATTAAATTACAAAGTAACTGACCTGCCCCCAATAGTGATACCGCTTCTTAAGTTAGAGTTACCAGCATAGAAGCCTACAGAGCAACGCCCACGTGTGGTCTTTGGTATGACAATATGGGCTTGAGACAATACTAATTAAAGCTAAATATTTTTGTAAAAGTTCCACCTTTTATCCTTCACGGCCTACCAGTGCTACCGTGAAATCAACCAGGCTGATATTCGGTGTCGCGACTATTCCATTATCGAGTTCCCACAGGATGGGAGAAGTGTTATGCCTTTTTATCCCTTCATCTATGTTTAATCCGGCCTTCCCGGCTTCTGCCACAGTCCCGCCATCCACAATGCCGCCCGCAAGACAGCAGGGCATACTATCGGGACCTGTGGAGAACTGAGTGCCGGGTCCGTCAGTTCCGTCAGTATCCACCGATGCTATCACTGTATTTCTACATCCGGATATACCCAGGGCAGCTGATAACGCATACTCCTGGTTCCGACCGCCAATTCCTCTCTCATTGCCTACCGTGACGACCATCTCACCGCTGGTGAATATGGCACAGGGCGGTTTGAAAGGTTTACCGGTACGCTCGATTGTCCGGCAAATGGCCGCCATATGAGCACCAGCCTGGCGTGCTTCCACGATCCATAAATCATCGGTGAGCAAGACAGGTTTAAAACCCAGTTCCCTCGCTTTTTTCATAGCCGCCGGGATTTTAGCCGTATATTTATATCCCGGCATCACGCCGAAGATGCGGGAAGGCATCTTTTCGAATTCACCTGCTTTTACCGTCTCGTATTTGGTGTCGCCCTCTGTCAGAAACTCCCTGACCGAGGAAGGAACCTCCTCCCAGGCATCCCATTTTTTCAGGTTCTCAATTGCGAGCTGGAACGTGGTGCAGTCGGGGAGCGTATGCAGCCAGTAATTTTCATACATAAGCTCTTCGTAGGTGAGAGGGTCGCGGGCGACTATGTGTACCGTTTGCGCCGGATAGACATACCTGCTTATCCTTCCCCCCTTCATCATGTCGAGGTGGTTCCGGATTGAGTTCACGTCTGCGGTAGGTGCACCGTGTTCGATCTGCAAAATATGCGTTGTCTTTCTTATGTCCTCCAGGCTTACGCCGGGCACAGGCATGGTCAGAGTGGACGAGACACCGTTGCTGACACAGGTGAACACCAGGTCATTCCTGGTAAGCCCCCTGGTCATCTCAAGAATCCGCTCACATCCCTTCACACAGTCCTCATCCGGTATCGGATGTCCACCCAGGGTGACTCCTATTCTCCGGAGATGGACCGGGTGGTCCTTCTTATCGATGACGTGCCCGCCGGTTATTCTCTCCCCAAGCGTGTCTTCGATAGCCTGCGCTACTCTCTGGACTCCTTTGCCTGCTCCGAACACATAGATACGCTCCACCTGAGACAGGTCATAGACTGCCTTCCCCGAATGCGGGTCTCCTGCCGGTTCGAACTCTTTGCATCCGACAGCAAGTCTATTACCTTCCAGACGGAGAAGCTTCCTGGTATTCTGGTACGGGTCTGCCGCCTGCAAACCTGTTTCCAGTATCTCAAGCATGGCCTTCCTTACAGGCACATTTCCATGAGACACAAGGCTCTCAGCGTTCTTTATCCTTAACTCCATCTTTCCCTCTTAAAAAAGGTGCTTAACCGGATTCAGGTGACAACTTCCTGAACGCCTGTACCCCTTTGTATTTTGCCTCACCACCAAGTTCTTCCTCTATTCGCAGCAGGCGGTTATGCTTAACGACGCTCTTGGCACGTGGAGGGCCTGTTTTGATTTGACCGCAGCCGCTCAACACGGATAAATCGGTAATAGTTGCGTCTTCCGTTTCTCCAGAACGGGTGCTCAGCATAGCGGCCCATCCCGCCTCGCTGGCGATTCGTATCGTCTCCAGTGTCTCGGAAAGAGTCCCTATCTGGTTGGGCTTAATCAGCACCGCGTTGGCAACACCCAGAGCAATTCCCTTCTTTACTATCTCAGGGTTGGTGGTGAAGAGGTCATCGCCGACCAGCTGCACCCGTTCTCCGATATGCCTGGTGATAGCCTGCCAGCCATCCCAGTCCTCCTCGGACATGGGGTCTTCAATACTTATAATGGGATACGTGTCTATCCATTCACTCCACAAATTATCCATTTCTGATGACGTTAATTCTCTTTTCTCACACCGCAGAAAATATTTGCCATCCTTATACAGTTCCGATGTAGCCGCATCTATTCCGATAAAACACTGTTTGCCAAGCCTGTATCCGGCTGTTTCTATAGCGGACGCAATCGCTTCAACTCCCTCCTGGTTCGACTTGAGAGGCGCCGCCAGTGGACCCGTGGGCTGAATACTGCCCCCCTTTTTCTGGAGCAGATTCAGCAGCGCATGGAATATGGCAACTCCTGCCTCCAGCGCTTCCCGAAAGCTGGAAACTCCTGCCGGTATCACCAGGTACTCCTGGAAATCCACCGAATTCTGGGCATGTGCACCGCCCTCTAACATGTCGAACGCGGGAACCGGCAAGGCAAAAGGGCCCTCGCCACCCAGGTATCTATACAGGGGCAATTTTTTATTTGCCGCCGCCGCGTGAGCTGTAGCCAGTGATACGGCCAGAATAGCATTGCCTCCCAGCCGGCTTTTATTGGATGTGCCATCCAGCTCCAGGAGCTTGTTATCAATCATCTCCTGCCGGGAGGCACTCATGCCCTTCAGGGCCGGCCCGATTACCTCCTGGACATTGCGCACAGCCTTGAGGACACCTTTACCAGCGAATCTCTTCTGGTCCCCGTCGAGCAACTGGCCCACCTCACTGCTGCCCACACTGATACCAGCGGGGACTGCGGCCCGACCACAACTACCATCAGAGAGCGATACTTCTGCCTCCACCGTCGGGTTGCCAAGAAAGTTCAATATCTCACGTGCCCGCACACGTGAGATTAAATCCGAATTACTCATTTCACTTCTCCTCATTAATATCTTTTTTCTCAAGCTAATATCTGCGCGTGATTAATTGATTTGCCTATTATCACACATTTACAATTTTATTAGCAACGACTAATCAAAGGCAATCACTGCCTTAAAGGCTATGCCCGTGGCTCTATCTATGAACTCCATCGGCCTGCTTTGTAGCCTGAAAGACATTACCCCCATCACTTCTTGAGAGTAATTTTAGGTCGATACAAGAAACTTGGGTATCTCCCCCAAATCTTAATTGGTTTTTAACATTCAGGTGTTACCATTAAAGCATCAATAAGAGAAAGGAGGCAAAACAGAAATGTGGCGAAGTAAAAAGTTTATCGTTATTGCGGTGTTAGCGGCTGTGGTATTGGTTGGAAGTATCGGCGGGGTGGTCCTTGCTGCGGACAACGGGGATACCGACCCGCGTCAGGCTCACTTCGATACTATGCTTGATAAAGTCTGTGAAATCTACAACACAAACACGGACCCGGACATTGACCGCGAGGCACTGAAAGATGCTTTTATCCAGGCCCGGAGCGAGATACTCCCTGAGGATATGCCAAAGTTCCGCCAAATGGACCCCGAAGCTATGCAGGACCATCTTCAGGAGCTTTTTGACCAGGGCAAGATAACTCAGGAACAATTCGACGAGATGAAAGCTCGATTTGAATCAATGCCTGAAGGTTCTCCGTTCAGATCCGGTTTCCGCGGCATGGGTAGACCCCACGGCTTCCCTGGCTCATGCGCTCCCACAGAATAGCCGGCGAAGCCTCCAGCAGGGAAACCTCGCTGGTTCAGATAGCAAGAGGGGGGAGGTAATATTCCCCCTCTCTTGTATCGTAGTTGATTAACAATTCCTTAACATTTATGTTATAAGATAAGATTAAAGAAGTACGGTGAACCATCGAGGAGCTCAAGGTGACCGCTAAAAGAGTCCTGGTTGTCGATGACGATGTAAAAACAGTAGAGCTGGTCAAGCTCTACTTGCATCGGGATGGCTACCGCGTCCTCACCGCTTATGACGGCGTTGAGGCTTTGCGACAGGCACGAGAGGGCCATCCCGATCTTATCGTTCTGGACATCATGCTGCCCGGCATCGATGGCTTGGAGGTCTGCCGCACTCTGAGAAATGAATCCGAGGTACCGATTATCATGCTCACCGCCAGGACCACCGACCAGGACAAGCTCACCGGCCTTAGTTTGGGAGCGGATGACTATATGACCAAACCATTCAGCCCCCGTGAACTGGCCGCCAGAGTCCGGGCCGTTCTCAGGCGACTGCCGGGAGAGCGCGGCCCGAATGAAATCAAATACGGCAAGCTGACGGTTAACTTTCTTCAACATGAAGCGTATATAGCCAACGAGCCTCTGAATCTCACCCTGGTCGAATTTAGGTTACTGGGAGTTCTCATTAAGGAACCGGGCAGAGTCTTCAGTCGGGCACAGCTGATTGAAAAAGCCCTCGGCTATGATTTTGAAGGCTTTGACCGCACTATCGACGTTCATATCCTCAACCTGCGTCGAAAAATCGAGCCGGACCCCAAGCATCCCAGATACATCAAGACGATATACGGGGCCGGCTACAAACTCGCCGGAGTGTAAATCATGCATAGTCTGCAATTTCGTCTTTTCATGGCTTTTACTCTGGTGATAATAGTAACCGTAGGTTCCATATTATTCTTTACCTACCGGAGTGCGATGGCGGAGGTACACGGGTTTGAGAAGCGCCTTGAGATGGGGCGCGCTAAAAGAATAGAACTTGAGCTATCCCATTACCACTACCGGCAGGGGGGATGGGAAGGCATTCAGCCTTTTGTTGCGCAGTGGGGAAACCTGTATGAACGGCGGATTATACTGACCGACCAGGCTGGAACGGTAGTCGCTGACTCTGACGGTGAACTTCTCGGAGAGTTATACCAGTCTGATATGCCAGGCACCCATGTCTCACCGCCCTGGGAGTCCGAAGTCTTGGGCACGCTGTACATGAGCCCCAGTCCATCGCCGGAGATACCTTTTCCTCCGTTAAGCGTTATTTACATGGCGGTGGGTCGCTTCCTGCTGTGGGGAGGGCTCATGGCCATTGCCTTTGCACTGTTAATCACCTTCCTGCTGTCACGGCGAATCCTGGCACCGATAAAAACGCTCACTCAAACTACCAGACAGCTGGGTAAAGGCGATTTCTCGCAGCGTGTTAAGTTCAAAGACAAAGGCGAGGTGGGCGAGCTAGCCCAGGCCTTTAACTCAATGGCCAGTGACCTGGAGCGCGCGGAACAGCTGCGTCGCAACATGGTGGCGGACGTCGCCCACGAGCTAAGAACTCCCCTGTCCAATCTCAAGGGCTATCTCGAGGCAGTTCGTGATGGAGTTATCAAGCCGGATGCGAATGCTATCCGCTCTCTCGACGAAGAAGCATCATTGCTGTCACGGCTGGTCGACGACCTCCAGGAGCTGAGCCTTGCCGAATCGGGGGAGCTGAAGCTGGACTGCCGCGCCACAGATATTGCGGAGCTAATCTCTCAAACCGCCGACACCATGCAACGGCAGGTGGCAGCCAAAGAGATATCGTTATCAATCGACGTGCCTGATAAACTGCCGGCAGTGCATATTGACTCCCACCGGATTGGTGAGGTTTTACGCAACCTTATAGAAAACGCGCTGGTTCATACGTCCAACGCCGGTACCATCAGCGTGACCGCCAGAGTGCAGGGCGAATGGCTGGAGGTAAGCGTTATCGACACCGGTGAAGGCATTCCTGCCGAAGACCTGTCGAACATCTTTGAGCGTTTCTACCGGGTGGATAAATCCCGGGCCAGGGCCACCGGCGGCAGCGGACTGGGACTAACCATCGCCAAACGCCTTATAGAGGCACACGGGGGGCAAATCGAGGTGGCAAGCCAGACCGGCCAGGGGACACGGTTCACCTTCACGCTGCCAGTGGCGAAACCCTGAGA
>JABMRL010000079.1 GCA_013202615.1 Dehalococcoidia bacterium | reverse complement strand
CTGGTAACGCTGGGCCAGGAAGTCCGCGTTGCTTCAGAGGAGACGGTGCTCGAAGGCGTGGCGGAAGACGTGGCCAGAGACGGGAGCCTCTTACTGAAGCACCGCGATGGCCGCCTGAGCCGCATCGTCGCCGGGGATGTTACCCTGCGTAACGCCGGTTAGAACCCCCGGCGACTCTGAATAGCAGAATCACAACTTTGCCAGCTAACTGCTATTTGGGCTCTTCTTTGGTACCTGGAGCAAGACGACCGAATGCCTTGAGGAACTCTATCGGCATCGGGAAGAGTATGGTGCTGTTTTTCTCGCTGGCTATCTCGCTAAGCGTGGCGAGGAAGCGAAGCTGAATTGCCGACGGCTCTCTGCCGATAATATGTGCCGCTTGAGCCAGTTTCTCCGATGCCTGAAGCTCACCTTCGGCATGAATTATCTTGGCGCGCCTTGCTCGTTCTGCCTCGGCCTGCGCAGCCATAGACCGCTTCATTTCTTCAGCCAGCTCAACTTCCTTGATTTCCACGGTGCTGACCTTGACTCCCCACGGGTCAGTATGCTCATCAATGATTTTCTGCAGCATCTGGTTGAGCTTCTCTCTCTGCGCTAGCAGTTCATCAAGCTCGGACTGTCCCAGTACATTGCGCAGGGTCGTCTGTGAAATCTGGGAGGTTGCCCGGATATGGTCGAGCACCTTGACCACGGAAGACTCGGGGTCAACCACGCGGAAATAGACCACGGCATTTACCCTGACGGTCACGTTGTCCTTGGTGATGACCTCCTGCGACGGTACATCCATGGTTACCACGCGCAGGTCAACCTTTACCATCCGGTCAACGAATGGAATGATTAGAAACAGGCCCGGGCCTTTGGCGCCAACCAGCCTTCCTAATCGGAAGATTACCCCGCGCTCAAACTCGGTGACAATTTTTACTGCCATGGAGAGAATGAGCAGTACTGCAAAGGCAATGATGACGATGAGAATTATGTTCATTTATCCACCTCCTTTACTCTTTCTTGGTCACCCGCAACTTTAATCCTTCAACCTTGGTAATAAGCACCTCCTCCCCGGGCTCAGCCCTTCCTTTCTCCAGCGTTGCCGTCCATTGTTCACCTTCAATGCGAACCGTACCTCTTGGCTCCATCACGGCGGTCACTTCAGCGACCTTGCCTAAAAGCTCTTCACGTCCAGCAGATACCTGCTGCTGGTGAGCGCGAATGCCGTAAACGATGACGAGGGCAAGGAACGCCACCACCACCACAATCACCAGGATTATCAACCAGAGGTCTATCTGTATATAAGGTATTCTCATTTACTCTTTCCTCACTACATTCAGTATCAGGCCATCCATAGCAGTGATAATCACTTCTTCGTCGGCCTCGATGCGACCTTTCTCCGATATAGCTGCCCAGCGCTCTCCCTTGTAAAAGACCGTGCCCTCCGGGTCAAGCGCCTCTTTAACGACGGCACGTTTGCCAATCAGCTCTTCTCGTCCCGTAGCGGCTTGCTTGCGGTGGGCGCGTATCGCCCGGTTTATCACAAAGGCGAACACGGCCGTGAGAGAAATGGTAACGGCGGCGATAAGCCACGAGTCCACTTTGAATAATGGTGAGGCGCTCTTAAACAGTATGAGCGAGCCGATGACCAGCGAAACAACTCCTCCGGCAGTAAAGAGACCGAAGGTAGTTGTCAGCACTTCACCGACAAAGAGGCCAAAAGCCAGCGCGATAAGCAGCACGCCGGCCCAGTTGACGGGAAGCACACCCAGTGAGAAGAAAGCCAGCAGCAGGCTGATGGCGCCGACCACACCCGGGAAGATAAGCCCCGGGTTGAAGATTTCAACCATAATACCCAGCATCGCCAGGCTGAGCAGCAAATAGGCGATATTCGGGTCGGCGATGGTGTAGAGGAAATCCTCAACAAGTTTCATCCCGACATAGTTGATTACGGCTCCCTCTGTATTCAGCGTGAGTTCGCGGCCATCAATGAGGGTGACGGTTCGTCCATTGAGCTGAGCTACCAGTGTGTCAAGGTCGGAAGCAACCATATCGACCACGTTCAGGGTCAGCGCTTCCTGTGAGGTAGCGGAGCTGCCATCGCGGACAGCTCTCTCCGCCCATTCCGCATTGCGCCCTTGTCTTGAGGCGAGGTCTCTGATATAGGCAATGGCGTCATTGATAACTTTGTTCTTCATTTCTTCGGACATCTGGGCTTCGCCATCGCCACCGAGTGCCACCGGTGTCGCCGCGCCAATGGCCGTGTTCGGTGCCATGACCGCAACGTGGGCCGCAAGGGTGATATAGGCGCCGGCAGAGGCGGCACGGGCGCCGGCCGGAGAAACGTAGACCACCACCGGTACCCGGGCGTTGATAATGCTCTGGATAATATCGCGCATCGCGGTGTCCAGACCGCCGGGGGTATCCATCTGAATGATAACGGCACTGGCTCCGGTCTCTTCCGCCTGTTCGATGCCTCGCTCGATGTAGTCGGTCAGCACCGGGTTAATGGTGCCCTTCACCGTGAGCACATCAATTCTGGGGCTTTCAGTCTGGGCATGGGCGACAATCGAGACGGCCAGTAACAACCCGATTAATATAAGCAGTATGCGTGAAATTCGCGGCATAAATTACCTTGGCGCTGTAATAAATACAAGAACTATATACACTATACAACAGATGATGAACAAATGAAATAGCAGGGATGAGGCGTTACCGTGCCCGGTGTTGAATAGAGCGGGTGGATTAGTGTAGAATTTACGAGCTACAGATTGAGAGCTGGCCATGAGAATTCAAAGATGTAAAGGTACCCGGGACCTGTCTCCCGATGAGATGACGCGGTTCCGTTTTATTGAGGAAGCCTTCCGGGAGCGATGTCTTCGGTGGGGGTATCAGGAGGTGCGTACGCCGACCATCGAGTATCTCCACCTTTTTACCTCCGCCGGCACGCTTACGCCGAGTATGCTGGGGAAGGTGTATTCCTTCCTCGACTGGGACGGATGGAGCGGTGAGAGGGTGGTGCTGCGGCCTGACGGTACCATTCCCATTGCCCGGCTCTATATTGATACCATGGCCGGCAAAGGGCTGGCCAGGCTATTTTACGTAACCAACACCTTTATTTTTGAAGAGACGGGCAAGAAGACGCGGGAAAGGTGGCAGTCTGGCACCGAACTTATCGGTGTGAATACCCCGGCCAGTGATGCTGAGCTTATCGTTCTGGCTCTGGAGATTCTGAATAGCCTGAAGCTGAAAAACGTGACGCTCAGGCTGTCCCATGCCGGTCTGATTAAAGCGCTGCTGGAAAGGCTCGGGCTGAACCCTGAGGAGCAGGCGAAAGTTTTCGACCGGATTCTCGATGGAGATACCAAAGCGCTGGCTGGATTGGGAGCCGACAGGCCTGAGCTGTCCGGCGTCCTGTTCCCTCTGCTTAGCTTGAAGGGAAACTCATCCGGTTTTTTGAAAAACCTGAAAGCGATTTCGGCGCGGAACCTGCCGGAATTCGAGCCATACCTGAAAAATTTTATCGACGTTGTCGATATACTGGAAAATCTTGGCTACAAGTATCAGATAGACATCGCCTCCGGTGCCGGCTTTGAATATTACACCGGCATCATTTTCCAGCTTTACAGCGGTCGGGAGAAAATAGGTGGCGGTGGGCGGTATGACGCCCTGATTCCGGCGATGGGCGGCGGTGACGTTCCCGCATCGGGCTTTGCTCTCTACATAGACCGCCTTATGGATTTGATAGAACCGGCGACATTGCGGCAGCCCGTCGGGCAATCGGTGCTGGTGGGGGCGGAAGATGATGTGGGGATTAATGAGGCGTTCAGCATCGCCAGCCGCCTCCGCGACGCTGGATACACGGTCGAGATTGACCTTGGCAACAGAGAGCCGGCGGATACACGCTGGTTACTGGATATTCAGGG
>JABMRL010000078.1 GCA_013202615.1 Dehalococcoidia bacterium | reverse complement strand
GCCAAACGCAGCGGCTCCGGTATACGATAGCCCCGACAGCATGCCAGCACCCAGCGAATGGAAGCCTCAAGGTCCACTTTATGACCGATGGAAACATAGAGCGGGTTAATAGCCGTCTTCGTGCGCAGAACGGCCCCGATGACCTCACTGCTGTCCACCAGGTCGGTGTAGCTGCCCGAGGGAACATCCGGCTCTTCATAGCGGCCGCACAGCCGCGATTTGGCACAGCCGATGGTCGGCGTGTCCAGAAGAAGTCCCAGATGTGAGGCAAGCCCGAGGCGGCGGGGATGGGCCAGCCCCTGCCCATCCACCAGAATAAGGTCGGGCGTTGCCACCAGTTTTTCAAAGGCGGCCAGAGCCAGCGGTGACTCCCGGAAAGAAAGAAGTCCGGGAATATACGGGAAGTCCAGCTTCCCGTTGACCGTTTTCATTTCCACCAGCTCCAGTGCCGGGTAATCCATGACGACCACCGCGCCGGTGGCCATGCTTTGAGCACGGCTGACAGATATATCAACGCCGGCGATTAAACGCGGCTCGTTGATTTCGCTGGTTCGGGAAACCCTAGCGGCCAGTTCTCTCTGGATATCGAAAGCCTGTGGCACACTGGCCTGCCAGCCGTGCAGATGGTGCACTTTCATATCCCGAATTATAACTTTAATAGTATTGTCTGGCAACTAATTCATTGAGTGCCGTTGACAGACGTCAAGTTAATAGTGCATAATATAATTACTTGGGAAACTAGATAGAAATATGGTAAAAATCAGACTACGCCGCACCGGATCCAAGGGCAAGCCAAACTACAGACTGGTCGTTGCTGACTCTCGCTCACCCCGTGATGGAGCCTTCATTGACATTATCGGTCATTTCAACCCCCTCACTGACCCGGAAACCGTGGTTATCAACGAAGAAAAAGCACGCCACTGGCTGAGCCAGGGTGCCCAACCGACAGATACTGCCGCCAGGCTGTTGAGCAAGGCCGGCATTCTGCAAAAATCCAATACAACTAAGGAGAACCCCAAATCATGAGCGAATCCGAAGAGCAAGAGGAACCCCAGATCACCAGCGAACCTGAAGAGCAGGAGGAACCCCAGTTCACGAGCGAATCCGACGAGCAAGAGGAAGAGCCCAAAATCAAGCGTGGACTCGACGCCCAGGGAGAAAGCATGAAAGAACTCATCGAGTATATCGCCAAATCTATCGTCGATGAACCGGATGAAGTAAAAGTTGATGACGAAACTGACGAAGAAGGCCTGCTGACACTGAAGTTGCAGGTCGCCGATGAGGATAAAGGAAGAGTTATTGGCAAACAGGGGCGAATTGCCGAAGCCATGCGCGCCCTGCTCAGGGTAAAAGCCGCTAAGGCTTCCGCCCGGGTTAGACTGGAAATTGTCTGAGCGTACCCCATCTGGAAATTCAGCATCAGAAACAGAATCGCCCGGTTTTGACTTCATCACCATTGGGCGTATTGTCGCCCCGTCAGGGGTCAAAGGCAAAGTAAAGGTACAGATAGAAACCGTATTCCCCAAACGGTTTTCCCCTGACGAACGGGTATTTGTCGATGGCAAACTCATGACCATCGTTGATGTGTCATGGCATCGCAACCGGCCGATACTGAAATTCAGCACCATTGATTGCGCCGAGGATGCCCTGCAACTGCAAGGCAAATCAATAGAGATACCGCAAAGCCAGCTCCATCCGTTGCCGGAAGACAATTACTATCATTTTCAGCTTATCGGACTGAAGGTGGTGACTGCCGGAGGTGAGCCTCTGGGGGAGATTAAAGAAATCCTGGCTGGTAAGAGCAACGATACCTACGTGGTACAGGGTACGGAAGGCGAGATTCTCATTCCTGCCATTGAAGATGTGGTCAGGTCGGTAGATTTACAGCGCGGATTTATGGAGATAGAGCCCATAGCGGGGCTCCTGGAATTAAACCGGAGAAAGAACGGTTAGTCTCTGCTAACGTTTTGTTACCCTTCTTCTACGCGCCATCTCCGCCACTCTCAGGCGTGCCAGCGAACGGCGGAGCGATGCTTCTGCCCGTGCACCATCAACGCCGAGTTCGCTCTGCTGGGACAGTCTTTCCTGGGCACGTTTTCTGGCCGCTTCCGCCCTCTCCACATCGATTTCATCCGCGCGCTCGGCAGTATCGGCCAGAACGACCACTTTATCCGGACGCACTTCAAGGAAGCCGCCTGATATCACCAGTGATACTTCCTCACCACCCTTTTTTACCCGCAGTTCGCCGGGCAGCAATGTCGTCATCAGCGGGGTGTGGTGGGGCAGTATCCCGAGCTGGCCTTCAAAGCCAGGCGCCACCACCATGTCCACGTCATCGGAATAGACCATGCGCTCTGCGGTTACGACATCGAGCTTAATATCGGGCATCGCCTATTTCTCCTCGTTTTCCTCCTCTGGTTTTTCCTCCTCCTCGTCCTTCCCCACCGGTTCCTCTTTCTCCTCTTCCTCACCGCTAATCTTTATCGTTTTGGCCTGCTTCACCACTTCATCGATGGTGCCCACCATGTAAAACGCCTGCTCCGGCAGGTCATCGTACTTGCCGTCAAGTATCTCCCTGAAACCGCGTACTGTCTCCTGTACTGGCACGTACTTGCCCTCCCGGCCGGTGAACACCTCGGTGACAAACATCGGCTGCGACAGAAAGCGCTGGATGCGCCGTGCCCGGCCCACGACAAGCTTATCTTCCTCACCGAGCTCCTCGATGCCCAGTATGGCAATAATATCCTGGAGGTCCTTATAACGCTGCAGCACCCGCTGCACATCGCGGGCAACCTGATAGTGCTCGTCGCCAACCACAGCCGACGTCAGGATGCGTGATGTCGAAACCAGAGGGTCAACCGCGGGATAAAGTCCCTGCTCGGCAATCGACCTCTCCAGCGCAATCACAGCATCAAGGTGACCGAATGTAGCCACCACCCCCGGGTCTGTATAGTCATCCGCCG
Source organism: Dehalococcoidia bacterium (assembly GCA_013202615.1). Lineage (GTDB taxonomy): Bacteria > Chloroflexota > Dehalococcoidia > Dehalococcoidales > RBG-16-60-22 > E44-bin89. The sequence goes on along the minus strand of JABMRL010000078.1, from coordinate 1,718 downwards.
GAACATAGATAGCCTGGAAAGAGGTAATCGAGCCGTTTTTGGTGGACGTAATTCTCTCCTGCAACGCGCCCATTTCCGTGGCCAGAGTCGGCTGGTAGCCCACGGCCGAGGGCATGCGCCCCAGCAGTGCGGAAACTTCCATGCCGGCCAGGGTATAGCGGTAGATATTGTCGATAAAGAGCAGCACGTCCTGATTTTCAACGTCGCGAAAGTATTCCGCCATGGTCAGCCCGGTGAGCCCGATACGGAGGCGGACGCCCGGAGGTTCATTCATCTGCCCGAAGACGAGCACGGTTTTGTCAATGACGCCTGATTCCCTCATCTCGTGCCACAGGTCGTTGCCCTCTCGCGACCGCTCACCGATGCCGGTGAAAACGGAAAAACCGCCGTGCACGGTGGCTATGTTGCGTATCAGCTCCATGATAATCACCGTCTTGCCCACGCCGGCGCCTCCATAGGCGCCGATTTTACCTCCTTTGGTAAACGGGGTAATCAAGTCAATTACCTTGAGGCCTGTTTCCAGTATCTCGGTGCTTGTTGCCTGTTCTTCAAGTGACGGCGGCAAGCGGTGTATTGGCCAGTGCTCCTTCGCCTTCACAGCGCCGAGGTTATCCAGAGGCTCGCCCATGACATCAAACAGGCGCCCCAGTGTAGCTTTACCTACCGGTACCATGAGCGCCGCGCCGGTATCCACCACCTCAGCGCCGCGCCCCAGACCATCGGTGGGTGACAGCGCCAGACACCTGACCCAGTTATTGCCCATATGCTCCTGGACCTCAAGTACCACCTTGCTGCCATCGGTATTAATCTCAACCGCATTATAAAGTGCCGGCAATTCGTCGGGCGGAAATTCAACATCAACCACCGTTCCGATTACCTGAGTCACTTTACCTTTTGCCATTGTAACCTCCTCGGCTAAGTCAGAGCTTCCACGCCGCCGGCAATGTCCAGAAGCTCTCTGGTAATCGCCTCCTGGCGGGCTTTATTGTAAAGCAGGGTCAAATCATCAATAAGCTCACTGGCGTTATCCGTCGCGTTTTTCATGGCCACCATCCGCGCCGACTGCTCGCTGGCGATGGACTCCAGAATAGCATGATAAACTTCCATTTCAACGAAGCGGGTCAGAAGGTTGCCCAGCACCGCATCAGGTCCCGGCTCATAGATATATTCCACGTTCTGCGCTGCCGGGATACTGGCCGGTTCCACCGGGAGTAACTGCTGCACGCAGGTATTCTGGACCATCGTGGAGACAAATCGTGCGTAGACCAGATAGACCAGGTCGAAAGCGCCCCGGCTGTAATCTTCAATCACAATGCGCGAAATGGGCAGCGTATCCACCAGGCTGGGCCTGTCACCGAGGTGAGTGAATTCAGCAAGCACCTCTGTGTCACAGCGACGTATAAATTCAAGTCCCTTACGGCCAACAGCGATAACGCTAACCGGCACCTTCTGCTCCAGTATATAGCTGGCAATGGTGCGATTGAGGTTGCCGACGAGCCCGCCGCACAGGCCACGGTCAGGCGTAATATGAACCAGCGCAATTTTATTTATGGGGCGCCGCTGCAGCAGTGGATGCAGCTCCCGGCCAGCTTCGGTTAAAGCGGCCAGGTCAGCAATTACCTGCTGGATTTTATCCGCATAGGGCCTGCCGGCCAGACCACGCTCCTGCGCCCGCCTCATCCTGGAAGCAGCTATCATCTCCATCGCTCTGGTTATCT
>JABMRL010000077.1 GCA_013202615.1 Dehalococcoidia bacterium | reverse complement strand
GGTCGCCACACCTCTGCCCCCGCCGAAGTGAAGAAACACCGACCACTTGTGGCCGGCAATCGCCGCGAGCGCCGCCAGTACCTGAGCACTTCTGGAAAGCCACCAGGGGCTCGCGCTGCTGGTCAACACATATTCACCGTTGAATATCAGAGCGGCAATCACCACCACCAGAAAGCCCTTGAGAATGTCTAAAACGAGAACCGCGCCTGCCGCTTTTTTCCCGGCCACCCTTAACACGTTGGTGGCGCCGATCTTGCCGCTTCCATAGGTGGTGACGTCTACTTTTGCGCTTCGCCGCGCTATCAGCACACCGAAAGGAATGGCACCCAGAAAATAACCAATAAGAGCTACGGCGACCAATTTAGCAGCAATCATGGCTCCTCCCCTCTTGTCCTGAAAATCAGACGAAGCGGTGTTCCGGTGAAACCAAATGCCTGACGCAATCTGCTCTCCAGATAACGGTGATATGAAAAGTGTACCAGTTTAGCATCATTGACGAAGAAAATAAAGGTCGGCGGGTTCACTTCCGCCTGGGTCGCGTAAAAAATTTTCAGCCGCTTGTGCCCCTTACGCGGCAGTATATGGGCCGCTACCGCCTGCTGAACAACGTTATTAACCTCAGCAGTGGCCGGCCTTTTTCCTCTCTGCTCGTAGACCTGGCGCGCTTCCGGTATAACACGGTCCACGCCCTCTCCGTACTTCGCCGAAATGTAGATTAAAGGGGCATAGGCCATAAACTTAAACTGACTTCTGAGATACCGGTCCCACTCGCCCAGGTCTTTATTATCCACCAGGTCCCATTTATTGACCACCGCCACCACCCCTTTGGCCGCCTGCTGGATAAAGCCAGCAATGTGCGTGTCCTGAGCGGTTACTATCTCCATAGCGTCCAGTACCAGCAAGACAACATCCGCCCGGTCAATCGCCCGCAGAGCGCGGAGCACGCTGTACTGCTCCACTCCCCTCTCAATCCTCCCCCGCTTCCGTATACCGGCTGTGTCAATAAGCAACACACTTTGCCCATCAAAGTCAACCGTCGTATCAGTGGCATCACGAGTCGTTCCCGGAGCGTCATCCACGATGGCTCTCTTTTCACCAACCAGGGCATTAAGCAGCATTGACTTGCCCACATTGGTCCGACCAGCAATGGCTATTTTCATGAGCTCCGGTTCGGCCGCAGTCAACGCCGGCGCTGGCACCAGAGCCACGATTCGGTCCAGAAGTTCCGCAGTGCCACGCCCGTGGTAGGCGCTGATGGCGACAGGTTCCCCCAGCCCCAGCTGGTAGAACTCCACCACCCCGGCCTCCAGCTTCTCATTATCCACCTTGTTGACCACCAGCAGCACCGGTTTTTCCACCCGGCGCAACCTGTCTGCCATCTCTACATCGGCCGCGATTACGCCGCTCTTTACGTCCGCCAGAAAAATAATAACATCGGCCACGGTAATCGCCGCCTCTATCTGCTCCTGAACACCGTGGGCAACCGCCGAGCGGGCGTCAAATTCCAGACCTCCGGTATCGACCACAGTGAGCTCCGCATCATGCCAGGACACGGAAGCGATGACCCGGTCCCTGGTTGTACCCGGTGAATCCTCGACAATCGCCAACCGCCTTCCCACCATCCTGTTGAGCAGCGTGGACTTGCCCACGTTCTGCCGCCCCACAATCGCCACAATTGGCTTACCTTCTGCCACACTCTTTACTCCACCTTGACGACTTCCTGAGCCAGTTTTATACTGGGGGGTTCAATACCGGTCCGGGCAATGCTCCTTAACTCGGTAACATATTCGCGGAAGTTCTGGGCGAAGGCATTATATTCCATTACGAATTTACGGTACTGCTCGAGCGTCTCCTGCGGGATTTCCACCTTCGCCGCAATTTCATAAAACTGCTCCACAAAGTCATAATACTGACTGGTTATCTGCCACAGTTCGTCGAGGTAGGTAGACAGGTAATCGTCCAGCCTGGTAACGCCGATATCACTCCCCATCCGGTTGATGAAGCTGCCGCACCAGCTATTGAAAATGCGTTGTGACATATCGCAGGCCCTTGCCCAGTCCCACAGTTTCGGATTGTCGATATTGAAAAGGCTGTCGATAATGACAAAGATAGACAGCGTCGAGTCTCCCATAAAACGGCGGTGAAAATATTCGGCCAGCTGCCGTAACCTGAATGCGGCACGTTCCAGCTTCCGTTCCCTGGCTTTTATCACGGTTACCACCAGGCCAAGGGCCAGAATAAAGATGAGCGCCGGCGTTATCCATTCAATCGGCCACTTATAGAGAACACCGAGCACCGCCAGCACTGTTATCAGGGTCGGGTACCAGCCACGGTTGACGATTGTCTTCAGTGTATACATTCCGTCCCCTCCTAATCGTACTTCATCAACGGTATCTCAAGACCGCCGAGCATCTCCGCAAGCAACGCCTTCTGCAAATGCATCCTGTTCTCCGCCTGGTCAAAGACCACGGACTGCGGGCTGTCGAGGACACCTCTGGCCACTTCCTCTCCCTGGTGGGCGGGCAACGGGTGCATAAGTATGGCGCCTTCTTCTGCCTGCGCCAGAAGTTCATCGTCTATCTGGTATCCAGAGAACGCCCGGTGCCGCTTTTCGCTTTCGTCTTCCTGCCCCATGCTCGTCCATACATCCGTATAAACGATGTCAGCCTCATGAACCGCCTGACGCGGGTCCTCAGTGCACAGGATTTCGGTGCCGCTCTCCATGGCATAGCTCCGCGCCAGTTCCAGCAAATCGTCACGTATCTGATAACCCGCCGGCGAGGCAATCCGGAAATGAATTCCAGCCAGTGCCGACGCCAGCATGAGGCTGTTCGCCACATTGTTGCCGTCGCCCACGTAAGCCATGGTCAATCCTTCCAGTTCGCCTTTCTTTTCATAAATGGTAAGCAAATCCGCCAGCGCCTGACAGGGGTGTTCCAGGTCGGACAGAGCATTGATTACCGGTACATCCGCATATCGGGCCAGCAGCTCCAGCGTTTCGTGCGAGAAGGTGCGGGCGGCAATAGCATCCACGTAACGGGAAAGAACACGGGCTACATCCGGCACCGGTTCCCTCTCCCCCAAGCCGACCTCCGCAGGAGACAGGTAGATGGCATAGCCACCCATCTGTCGCATGGCTATCTCAAAGCTCACCCGCGTCCGCAACGACGGCTTTTCAAATACCAGAGCCAGTACCTTTTCGCTGAGGGAATGACGCCAGCCTTCCTCTTTCAGTTCAATGGCACGGGAGATTAGCAACGATATGTCCTCGCGGTTCAGGTCAGCTATGGAAAGTAAGTCTTTACCCTTCAATACATCCTCCCCACCTTGCCCTACAGTATATCACGAAAAAATGTCTAATCGAAAGTTATTTTGAGTCGATTTCTTGACACATTTTACGCATCGTGTCTAATATGCGTTGGGTCCAGGAGGCAAACAATGGCTGAGATTATACTCGCCAGACACGGTGAAACGGAATGGAACGTGACCGAGGTATTCCGGGGCCGGATTGACATCGATTTAAGCGAAACCGGAGTGAACCAGGCGGAACTGCTGGCCGAATATTTAAGCAAGTCAGCGATAGAAGCCGTTTACTCCAGTCCACTGAAACGGGCGCGTGAAACTGCCGAAATCATAGCCCAACCTCATAAGCTAAAGGTAAACGCTGACCCCGGCCTCATCGACTTCGACTTCGGCCGGTGGCAGGGACTGTCACACGAGGAGGTAAAGGAGAAATACGAAAACCTGTACACCAGGTGGGTAACTCATCCGGAACAGGTCAGTATCCCCGGCGGGGAGAGCCTGGAAGATGTTTCCAGAAGAGTTATTCGATTCATAAACAGAATAATAGCAGGTCACCACGGTACTATATTAATCGTCGGGCACCGCGTGGTGAACAAGGTCATGCTCTGTACAATGCTGGGACTGGACAACAGCCATTTCTGGAAAATCAGACAGGATACCTGCGGCATCTCCATTTTAAACTATCAGGACGAGCAGTTTATTCTCAACAGGCACAACGATACTTCATTCCTCAAACCCGTTG
>JABMRL010000076.1 GCA_013202615.1 Dehalococcoidia bacterium | reverse complement strand
CCGTAAATACGCGGTATGCCACCGTGCCGGGCTTCAGAGATTCTCTCCGGGTCTATATCTATGACAAGGTAGGGGATATCGGCGTCATGCAATCCTCTGGCGATATTCTGGCCTACCCTGCCATAACCAGCGACTACTACTCTAGTGGTAATTTCGACGGATGGAGAGGCAGGCAAGATGGGAGATGCTCCTATTTTGCGGCGGCTGATATGGGCCAGTCTGGCGTAAAAGCGAAAAGCGAGGCTGATGGATAAGGGAGTCAGGAGCATGGTTATTATGGCGCTGGTGAGTATAAGGGAATAGGAGTGCTCGGAGATTATGCCCATTGAGATTCCACCCTGGGCCAGGATGAAGCTGAATTCCCCGATTTGAAAAAGCCCTGCGCTAGCAAGGAAAGCTATTCTGTTGCTATATCCAAAGAGGCGTACTATGCCGAAGGTGACCAATAATTTTATCCCAATAATAACTGAAACCATGAGCAGGATAGATTGCCAGTTGCTTAAGACGAAATCCGGAGGCAGGAGCATGCCCAGTGATACGAAGAAGAGGGTGGCGAATATATCCCGGAGTGGCGTGATTTCAGCCAGCGCCTGATGCGCGAACCTTGATTGACGAAGCACCATACCAATTAAGAAAGCGCCAAAAACCATTGACAGCCCGAATATCTGAGTACCCAGGGCTGCACCCAGACACAGTACTAAAACCGTAAGCAGAAACAGCTCGCGTGACCTGACACCCCCAATCCTGCCCATCAGCCATGGGAGCAGCCATAAGCCAGAGAGGATAGTTATTCCTATGAATAGTATTGCTTTACCCAATGCCATACCGAGAGTGAGCATTAAATTCTGTGATTGCCCACCTATGAGGGGCAGGACTACCATCATGAGCACGACGCTGATATCCTGAAGGATTAAGATGGCAATCATTATTCGCCCATGAACTGAAGATAATTCACCGCGCTCCATGAGCACTTTGAAGCAAACGGCGGTGCTGCTTAATGAGATGGCAAGACCCAGTAAGATAGCCTGGGGCAAAAGCCAGTCAAACAGAAAGAACCCGGCAAGCGTTCCGAGAGCGAAGGTAACTGTAATCTGTGCCATGCCCCCCCACAATCCCACCCTGCCGACTTGTCTGAGCTGGTCTATCGAAACCTCCAGGCCCAGTGTGAACATGAGCAGGGCGACACCGATGGTGGCTGTTGCTTCGACCAGTGCCGGGTCATCAACCAGGCCTAAAGCGTGTGGGCCGACGAAAATGCCGATGACAATATACCCCAGTATAACCGGCTGTCTCAGCCGGTGGGCTATCATACCGCCAACTAGAGCGGCGGCAAGCAGAATCGCAATGCTGACAACCGGGTCAAGATAATCCATAGTTAATCCAGGTATTATTCTCTTGCTCTAATATTAGCACACGGGAGTCAATCTCTACATTATTGAACGGTGATGGAAATTTGCAAACAGTGCCATGACAATAAAGAAGATTAAAATAAACCTGTGAAGCTATTATTCGGCAGCAACTAACTTTATTTCAAACAACCAGGGCCATAGCTTTCCGGTTACCAGCAGCCTGTCATTCACAGTGTCATATGCGATGCCATTCAAAACATCGACAGGCTCACTGTAATATTGCGACGACAGGAGCCCTGATAGGTCTATCCACGCGCTGACCTGGCCACTCTGCGGGTTGATTATCGCTATGTCGTCCGTTTGCCATATATTGGCATAGATTTGGCCGTTAATATATTCCAGTTCATTGAGTTTATCTATGGGCGTATCATTGTTAAAGACATCGATGTGACCGATAGTACTGAAGGTTTCGGGGTCCAGGAAATGCAGGGTCGAAGTGCCATCGCTCATTATCAAGCGTTCTCCATCATGCGTAAGCCCCCACCCCTCCGTGGCGTAGGTAAAATCGCGCAGCAGCCTGAAACTACTCTTGTCATAGACGAAACCTTTATTCGATTTCCAGGTTAGCTGGATAATAATATCCTGAAAGACGGTGATGCCCTCACCGAAATACTGCGCCGGGAGTTCATGGCTCTGCAGTACCCTGCCGGTTTCCATATCTGATTTGCGTAACGATGATTTCTCGTATAGCCCGGTGCCTTCATATATAACGTCATTCTCAAACACCAATCCCTGTGTAAAAGCGCCGTTATCATGGGGGTAAGTATTAACTATTTTATAAGAGTAGGCCGGGACTGACTGTGGTTTTACACTATGTGCCGGGTACTTATCATTCTCATATCCGGGGATACTTGAGCAAGAACTGATACCTGATACCGCCAGTAGTAAGAGGAGCATAATGAAATATTTACCGTGAAGCATAATTTAAAAATACCGGTCTGTTATTCATTCCTTCAGGTCACTATTATATTAGCATTTCTTAACAACAAAACGTCAGGTTGTGCAATAAAAATAGGGAAGCATTAACGCTTCCCTGAAAGCCTTTGGTAGCCCACATTGGAAGCATTCCGAACTATTCTTTGAGAAGAATCAACTCATTCCAACTTTGCAGCAATTGATTGCCTCATGCCAAAGGCCCGCGGTATGAGCCTATTATGTCTGGCAGCATCCGTCAATCACTAGCGGCTTTGGGCAAACCAAGTAGAATTGTTAGAACGTAGCACAAATACACAGGGAGCAGCGATAGGAGCTAAAGGTAATCAACGCAATCTTTAATCCCCATAGTTCCTTCACATTGTCTTAACATTAGTACATTATCATGGTAATAACATTAGGATAAGGAGAGGAATTGATGGCACAACAAGAAACTCCTCGGGGTACACCAGTACCCAAGAACGTAAAGAAAAGAGATAGAAGCGGTAAGAAGATTAATCTGCGGTTGGTTGTTCAAATATTCTTTTTTGCCCTCATTGCTTTGATTGCGACCAATCATGCCCTGGAGGAGCAAGGAAGGGCAATCGGGTTCCTGTCATCAGCATCGCTGCATGCCGTCTGTCCCTTTGGTGGCGTCGTCTCAATTTACCAGTATGTCACGGCGGGGACCTATGTACATCAAATCCATGAATCAGCCTTTATCCTGATGTATTTCGTATTTGCGCTGGCGTTACTCGTTGGCCCGGCGTTTTGTGGTTGGGTTTGCCCGTTAGGTAGTTTTCAGGAGTGGCT
>JABMRL010000011.1 GCA_013202615.1 Dehalococcoidia bacterium | reverse complement strand
TGAACCTCCGGCCTCCGCGTCCCGAACGCGGCGCGCTACCAGGCTGCGCTACGCCCCGACAGCACCATTATAGACGGATTTTACCGGTTCTAGCAAGGAGAGCATATGAAATACGTTGTTTTAATCATGGACGGCGCCGCCGGCTACCCCATACCCGAGCGTGGTGGCAAGACCTCTCTGGAGCTGGCAAAAACGCCCAATCTGGACGCGCTGGCCAAAGAAGGCACCCTGGGGCTGGCGCGCACCGTGCCGCCAGGGATGGAGGCGAGCAGCGCCTGTGCCTGCATGTCGGTGCTGGGCTATGACCCTGAAATATATTACAAAGGCCGGGCGGGCATTGAAGCGCGCAGCATGGGCATACCCATCGGCGACGGGGAGGTCGTCTTCCGCTGCAACCTGGTGGCGGTTAAAGATGGTCGGATGTGGAGCTACAGCTCCGGCTACATCGGCACCGGGGAAGCCCATAGCCTGATAGATACGCTGAATAAAACCCTCGGCAGCGACGAGGTGCAGTTTTATCCCGGCGTTAGCTACCGGCATATCTGCAAAATCAGGGGGCATGAAGAAACGCTCCGGGCCGAGTGCACATCGCCGCACGATATCCCCGGTAAAGAAATCGGCGAATTCCTGCCCCGCGGACAGGGGAGCGAGATATTGCGTGACCTGATGGCACGTTCGGAGGCAGTTCTGACAAACCACGCGGTGAACCGGGAGCGGGTAGCCCGAGGAGACATACCGGCCACCATGCTCTGGCTGTTCTGGGGGAGCAGCCGGCTGCCGGATATGCCATCTTTTCAGGGCAGGTACGGCCTCAGAGCGGCCATGACCTCGGGAGTTGATTTGCTCAACGGGCTGGCGCAGCTTGCCGGGATGGTGGTGCTGGAAATACCCGGGGTGGCCGACAACCAGGACAACGATTATGCGGCGCAGGCGAAGGGCGCCATTGCGGCGCTGTCGGCGCATGACCTGGTGGTGGTTCACATCGAAGCGCCGGATGAGGCATCTCACGACCGCGCCATAGATGCCAAAATCGATGCCATTCAGAAAATTGACGGCGAGGTGGTAAGTCGGCTGCGTTCCTTTCCGGGCGATATCCGCCTTCTGGTTATGCCCGACCACCCCACCCCCATTACGCTGCAGACCCACACCGATGACCCGGTGCCCTTTCTCCTCTGGGGGAAAGGGGTGACGCCAAATGGCGCCGGCAGATTTACCGAGGCGGAAGCTAAAGGAACTGGCCTTTCCCTGGAGAAAGGGTATAAAATAATGGAAAGATTCGTTCAGAAGGCGGATGGCTAGATGTCTTTAATCGTACAGAAATACGGTGGTACCTCGGTCGCCGATGCCGGGTGCATCAAGAACGTGGCCAGGCGCATTGCCCGCACCAAAGACGAGGGCAACCAGGTGGTGGTGGTCGCCTCGGCGATGGGGGATACCACCGATGAGTTGATAGCGCTGGCCGACCAGCTCTCGGAGAAGCCGGATAACCGCGAGCTGGATGTCCTGCTCTCCACCGGCGAGGTGGTTACCAGCACCCTGCTGGCCATGGCGCTGCACAGCATGGGCTATCCGGCCATCAGCCTCAGCGGCGCTCAGGCGGGAATTCGCACCGATTCCACTTACAGCCGGGCGCGCATCCTCAAAATAGAGCCCAAGAGGGTGGTCAGAGAGCTGGAGAAGGGCAATATCGTCATCGTGGCCGGCTTTCAGGGCATCACCGAGGACATGGACGTCACCACGCTGGGGAGGGGCGGCTCGGATACCACCGCCGTTGCTCTGGCGGCCAGCCTGGGGGCAAAGGAGTGCCAGATTTACACCGATGTGGAAGGGGTGTACAACGTTGACCCCCGTCTGGTTCCGGAAGCGAAGCCTCTCGGCGAGATACACTATGAGGAGATGCTGGAGCTGGCGACCTATGGGGCGAAGGTGATGCACCCGCGGGCGGTGGAGCTCGGGGAGCTGTTCAATATCCCCATACTGGTCGCTTCCAGCTTCAACGAAAGTCCAGGGACTTTAATACACGGAGGGGTAGCAATGGAAGTTCGGAATAAGGTCAGAAGCATCGCCCATAACCTTGACATAGGTAAGATAACCGTGGTCGGCGTCCCGGACCGCCCCGGAATTGCCGCCAGCATCTTCGGGCCCCTCGCCAAGGCGGGAATCAGCGTGGATACCATTGTGCAGAACGCCAGCATTCAGGGCATCACTGACCTGACTTTTACCGTGTTCAAGAGCGACCTTGCCCGGGCGATGGAAGTGGTCAAGCCGATTGCCGCGCAGATAGGCTCAAGTAAGTGTGCCAGCGATGATACCCTTGGCGCGGTGAGCATCATCGGTACCGGGATGCAGAATACCACCGGCTTTGCGGCCCGAATGTTCAACACCCTCAGTGAGAAAAAGATTAATATACAGCTGATTACGACCTCGGAGATACGGATAACCTGTATCATTAGCGCTGACCAGGTCAAAGAAGCCGTGCGCGTCCTGCACCATGCCTTCGAGATTGAAGAAGAATAGACGGTTGCCCGGCTACGCTAAACCGATACCACTTCCTTTACTTCCGGTATCTGCTCTTTCAGGATTTTCTCAATTCCCATCTTGAGCGTCATGGTGGACATCGGGCAACCAGCGCAGGCACCGGTTAATCTGACCTTAACGGTGCCGTCATTGACTTCAACCAGTTCCACATCGCCGCCGTCCCCCTGTAGCTGGGGGCGAATCTGGTCCAGTATCTCGGTAACTTTATCCTGCATCACAAAACTCCTGTTAACAATTGCTCCTTTTATTATTTTATCTACTGCGTAAGCCATTCGTCAAATAAACCCAAAATCCTCTTGTTAAGTTTGACCGTTTAATGTAGAATATAATGTTTACAATGGGGCGTTTTGTGGGGGAGATTTGATGACGTACCAGGAAGAGAGACTGGCGAGCCTGAAACGGCAGCGCACAAAGCAGGCTATCGACCTGGCGATGCAGGGTCGCTGGCGGGAGGCAGTCGCCGCCAACAGGGCAATACTGGAGGACTTTCACAATGATGTTGAAGCCTGGAACCGCCTGGGCCGTGCTCATATGGAACTGGGCGAGTATCAGCAGTCGAGGGAAGCCTACCGCCGTACTGCCGCGCTTGACCCTTTCAATGCCATTGCCAGGAAGAATCTGCAGCGCCTGAACTATCTCGGTGAGGCAAAAGTCACTGCCGAGGGCCCGGCGCGGAAAGTTGAGCCGCACCGGTTCATTGAAGATATAGGCAAAGCCGGGGTGGTGAACCTGTACCACCTGGCGCCAACGCAGGTACGTGCCCGCCTTGTTGCCGGCGACGAGCTGTTTCTCAAAACAGACGGCACCCGTCTGGTTGTTGAGGATGACCTCGGGCAGTATGTCGGGCATGTTGACCCGAAACACGGGCAGCGCTTGGTCAAGCTAATGGGGGGGGGTAATAAATATTCAGTAGCCGTGGTGGGCTCTACCGAAGAAGCGATGACCGTCATCATCCAGGAGACCTATCGGGACCCGAGCCAGATAGGAAAGCTGTCCTTTCCCTCCAAAGGGGCGGAGGAAATCAAGCCTTATGTTGACGAAAAGGTCTTCAAAATGGAGTCCGAAATTGAGAAAATATTACCGGAGGAATCCGGTTATACCATCATCGGTGGCGACGAAATAGAAGTATTGCCGGAGGAGTCTACTGGTATCAGTGACGAATCTGCCAGCGAAGAAGAATAGGGGGATATAGCGCATGGTAATTGGGACGGTGAAGCCGGTATCAATAGAAAAGGAGATGCAGGGCTCGTATCTCGATTACGCGATGAGCGTTATCGTGTCCCGTGCTCTGCCCGATGTTCGTGATGGATTGAAACCGGTACACCGTCGTATTCTCTACGCGGTAAATGACATGGGCCTCACGGCTAACAGTCCGCACCGTAAGAGCGCCCGTATTGTGGGTGAAGTTCTGGGTAAATATCACCCTCATGGAGACACATCGGTCTATGATGCCATGGTCCGTATGGCGCAGGACTTCTCCATGCGCTATCCACTGATAGACGGGCAGGGCAATTTCGGCAGCGTGGACAATGACCCCCCGGCGGCCATGCGGTACACCGAAGCCAGGCTGGGCCGTATCGCCGGAGAGATGCTGGTTGACATTGAGAAACAGACCGTCGACTTCATGCCCAATTTCGATGACAGCCTCGAGGAGCCCAAGGTGCTGCCCACCCGCATCCCCAACCTTCTGCTCAACGGGAGCTCCGGCATCGCCGTTGGTATGGCGACCAATATCCCGCCGCACAACCTCAATGAAGTCTGTGATGCCGTTTCCTGTCTCATCGATAATCCCAATGCTACCATTGAAGAGCTGACGCAGTTCGTCAGGGGGCCGGACTTCCCCACCGCCGGTATCATCAAGGGTGTCGAGGGGATAAAGAGTGCTTATGCTACCGGGCACGGCAAAATTGTGATTCAGGCTCGGGCCCGTGTTGAAGATATCGCCCAGACCGGGCGAAGCCAGATCGTGGTCACCGAGCTCCCTTACCAGACGAATAAGGCTAGCCTGATGGAGGCGATTGCGGAGCTGGTCAAGGAAAAGAAAATCACCGGCATCAGTGACCTGCGTGATGAATCCGACCGCCATGGCATGCGCATCGTCATTGAGCTGCGGAAAGAGTCTTTTCCGGAGCAGGTGCTCAACAACCTTTACAAGCATACCGCCATGCAGTCCGCTTTCTTCGCCAACATGGTGGCGCTCGTGGACGGGCAACCAAGGGTCATCAGCCTGAAACAGGCGCTCCAGAGCTATATTGATTTCCGCCACGAGGTCATCACCCGCCGTTCCAAGTTCGAGCTGAAAGAGGCCAAGGCCCGGGCCCATATTCTGGAAGGGTTGAAAATCGCCCTTGACCAGATTGATGCTATTATCAGCACCATACGTAAATCAGAAACCGCAGAAGCGGCGCGTCAGGCGCTGATGAATAACTTCGGCCTGACCCAGATACAGGCACAGGCCATTCTTGACATGCAGTTGCGCCGTCTGGCTAACCTGGAGCGGCAGAAGATACTCGATGAATATACGGGGTTATTGAAAACGATTTCCTATCTGGAAGACCTTCTCGCCAACCCGCGCCGCATGCTCATTCTCATCAAGGAGGATATCAGCGGCCTGAAGGAGAAGTACGGCGACGAGCGGCGAACCGAAATCGTCGAGGGTGGAGAGGTGCAATTCCGTGAGGAGGACCTTATCGCGCACCAGAGGATGGTGGTGACGCTGAGCAGCCGGGGCTATGTTAAAAGGGGTCCCGCCCACCTTTACACCCCGCAGCAC
>JABMRL010000075.1 GCA_013202615.1 Dehalococcoidia bacterium | reverse complement strand
TGTGAATCAATCACCTCTACCCGGCATTTCTTTTTCATCAGCTCCACGGCTTGCAACGCTGCTCCGGGGGTACCGCTAAGCTTATGAGAGACAGTGATGACCAGTATTTCGTCTGTCTCCTCAGCCAGCTTATCGTAGACCTTAACAAAATCACCTAGAGGAGGCACTGCCGTGGTCGGAAAGATTTTGCTGTTCACTAGCTTGTCGTAGAACTGCTCGGTGGTCAGGTCAATGCCGTCGCGGTACACCTTCTCGCCAAAGCGGACATTGAGCGGAACGACCGTAATCCCCAGTTCCTCGACCACCTGAGACGGCAGGTCAGCGACACTGTCGGTAACAACCTTTACGGGCATTTATACCTATTCGGCCTCCAGGACAGTTAACGCGATGGCATTGGGACCGGCATATGTACCCAATACCGGGCTAACTGTTGACCGATAGATGCGCTCTTCGGAGACAATCGAGCGGAGGCGCTCAACCAACCCGTCCGCCTCGGCAGGTGTGGTGGCGTGCTCCACCGCCAGTGTCTCAATATGAGAAAAGCCAGTCACAGAGTTGTATAGATAGTCCATACCCGCCGCTAGAGACCTTAGCCTGGTCAGGGGAGCCATCTCACCATCTTTGATGGTAAGTATCGGCTTTATGGACAACATTGCGCCCAGCAGCCCCTGCGCCTTACCGATGCGTCCCCCTTTGGCCAGATATTTGAGAGTGTCAAAATATATAACGAGATGTGAGCGGGGCATAGCTTTGCGCACCAGGTCAGCCAGCTTATCAAGGTCTGCCCCGGCCTTGGCCGCTTTGGCGGCTTCAACAACTATCAACCCCAGACTCATGGCCACTTTTCTTGAGTCAATGACTTCAATCCGGCACTTATCCTCTATCATACTCTTGGCCTGCATTGCCGACTGATAGGTACCGCTGAGCATACCGGAGACAACAACAACCAGAATCTCATCGGTTTCTTTGGCCAGCTTCTTGTAGACATTGAGGAAATCACCCGGCGAAGGCTGCGTTGTCGTCGGGAGGATATTACCATGAACCAGTTTATGGTAGAACTCATCAGTAGTTATCTCCACCCTATCCCGGTAGACCTCCTCGCCAAACCGCACATAGAGTGGCACTACCGTAACCCCCAGCTCCTTCGCCAAATCTTCAGTGATATCAGATAGGCTATCAGTAACGATTTTAACTGCCATGTGAAAGTACAACCTCCTTATTCAATGGAAATAATATAGTTATAGTGCGGCTGCCCACCCCTCACCACCTCTATCTGCAGCTGCGGGTACCGGCTGCGAATATCACCCGCCACCTGCTCCGCCTCAGCCGACTTAGTATCAGCCCCGTAGTAAATGGTGATTACCTCAATTTTACCCAGATCCAGCTTGGACAGCATCTTGTTGAGCACTTCAAGGCCACTATCCCCCACGGCTAACAGGTCACCATCCAGAAAGCCAATCGGCTGTTTCTTCTTGATTTTCAGGCCGTCCAGTTTGGCTGCGCGCACGGCGCGGCATATCTCAATTGTCTTTACCGATGATACGGCCCTGGTCATTATCTGGATATTTGATTCCAGATTTGCTTCATAGTCAAAGGCCAGCAGCGCCGCCACTCCCTGCGGGATGGTTGTCGTGGGCACCACTTCAATCTTCTTTTCGGTCAGGGACTGCACCTGGTTGGCGGTAGCCACAATGTTCTTGTTATTGGGCAGGATTATGGCCTTATCCGCAGCGGCTTCCTCAACCGCCTGGAGCAAATCTTTGGTACTCGGGTTCATCGTCTGCCCGCCGGGAACGATAACCGTTACCCCGAGGCTGGTGAAAACGTCGGACAGTCCATCCCCGGCGACAACCGCCACAATGGCCATGTCCACCACCGGGCCCCTGTCTTTCTGCATTTCCAGATAATCATGGTGCTGTTCGTCCATGTTCCGGATGGAAACCTGATGCAGGGTGCCGAGACCGCTGGCGAAAGAGACAACGTCACCGGGCTCAATGGTGTGAATATGAATCCTGGCCGCTGAGTCATCACCGACCACGATGAGCGATTCGCCTTTCTTTTCCAGTTTCTTGCGTATCCTGTCCGTATCCAGCTCCTCGCCCTTGATGAGAAACTCGGTGCAGTACCCGTATGGTACCTCATCAGCGGCTATCATCTGCGGCAACTTGGTGGCATGCAAATCGGTGACAATAATCTGCGGCTTGCGGAACCGCATCTGTTCCGTCTCACCCCTGAGGTAGCGCAGAGCACCATCGAAAATGGTATGCAGCCCCTGCCCGCCGGCATCAACCACGCCGGCCTGCCGCAGCACGTTGAGGAGGTTCGGTGTGTTGGCCACCGATTCACCGGCGGCATTGACCGCCGCTTCCATGGCGGCTATCATATCCCCGCCATTGTCAGCCGCTTCCGCCTGCACGGCTGCGGCGATGTCTTTGATTACGGTCAGCATCGTCCCTTCTACCGGGTTGCTGAGTCCCTTGTACGCCATTGCCGACGATTCCTGCAAAGCGCTGGCCAGGTCGGTCGCGTTGAGAGATTCCTTTTCCGACAGGCCCTGTGCCAGCCCGCGCAGAATCTGAGAGAGGATAACGCCGCTGTTGCCCCGCGCCCCCATCAACGCTCCCTGCGCCATGGCATGGGCCACCGCCGAAGCGCTGCGGTCAGGAGCCCGGTAGGCCTCTTCGATGGTGGAGCGCATGGTGAGCAGCATATTGGTCCCGGTGTCACCATCAGGTACCGGGAATACATTCAGGGCGTCAATTTCGGCGGAGCTTTTCTCCAACCACCCGGTAGCCGCGGCGAACATCTCCCGTAATTCCTGGCCGCTGATGGAATTTACTTGCTTCATTTTTCCATCCTTGTCAAGTCCAGCCTGACTGTGCTACCATGTAGTAGGTTTCATATTACATCAAATTTGCCAAACAGTCAAAGGAGCATCTAGATTGAAGTGCGAAATGTGCGGTAAGACACCTCAGTTCGGTCATAATGTCAGCCATTCCAAACGTCGAACCAACCGCCGCTGGCTACCCAACATACACCCGGCCACGGTGACGATAAACGGTCAGCTCAAACGCCTCAACCTGTGCACCAGGTGCCTGCGAACCCAGCATAAAGTGGTGAAAACAGCCTAGTTTTTACCATCCCCTGATTCCCCCCCCTCCTGCAACGGAGAGGGGGACCTTCAACTCCCCTGCCCGAGTGTTTTTTTAGCGGCGGCCACTGCCTGCGCCACGCGCTTAGGTGCCGTACCACCAATAATATCTCTCGCGGCCAGGGACGAATCCACGGTAATCGAATAAACATCCTCTCCGAACAACGAAGAAAAACTGCTGTATTCCGCAAAGCTTAGTTCCGGCAACGATTTTCCCTTCTTCACCGCGTAACTTATCAGCCTGCCAACAATCTCATGGGCGCTGCGAAAGGCCTCCCCTTTCCCGACCAGGTAGTCTGCCAGGTCAGTCGCCAGAATGTAGCCGCGCTCCACGGCCCTGGCGGCACCTTCCGCATTTACTTTCAACGTAGCTATCAGGCCGGTACATATATCGAGCGATGCCATAAGCGTATCCACGGTATTGAAAAGCCCTTCTTTATCCTCCTGAAGGTCCCGATTGTAGGCGAGAGGTAACGCTTTCATCGTGGTCAGAAAAGCCATCAGATTACCATACACGCGTCCGGTTTTCCCGCGAATCAGTTCGGCGACATCCGGATTTTTCTTCTGGGGCATTATGCTGCTGCTGGTGGCATATGCCTCATCGAGTTCGATAAAATCGAACTCGGCAGACGACCACAGAATAATTTCCTCCGCCAGCCTTGAGAGATGCATCATGCAGGTACTGGCGGCGGCTTCATATTCGAGGACGAAATCTCTATCCGAGACGGCGTCAAGGCTGTTCTGGCTTACCTGGCTGAAGCCGAGCTCACGGGCCAGGAACTCACGGTCCACGTTGTAGGCGACTCCGGCCAGTGCCCCGCTGCCCAGGGGCATAACATCGGCACGTTTCCGGCAGTCGTTAAAGCGTCCCGCGTCCCGCTGGAGCATCTCAAAATAGGCCAGAAGGTGATGTGCCAGTAAAACGGGCTGTGCCGGCTGCAGATGGGTGTATCCCGGCATTACCACACCCATGCTGGCTTCGGCCAGATTCACCAGGGCACGCTGTAATTCACGAACACTATCTACGGTCTGTGCAATAGCTTCCCTGATATAGAGGCGTAAATCCAGGGCTATCTGGTCGTTCCGGGAGCGGGCGGTGTGGATTTTACCGCCGGCCTCGCCTGTTTTCTCGATAAGGCGGGCTTCTATGGCCATGTGGATATCTTCCAGTTCGGCCTTGAATTTAAATTTGCCCTGCGCTAGCTCCTGCTCAATGGACTCAAGCCCCTGAACGATTATCACGGAGTCGGATTTGGAGATGATTCCCTGCCGGGCCAGCATCCTGGCGTGGGCAATACTGCCGGCGATGTCATGTTTGTATAATCTCCAGTCAAAGAGCAGGGATGACGTGTATTCGGCGACCTTTTTATCAGCCGCCTTCTGAAAGCGACCTCTGATATGGCTCATATCAGCTCTTTTCCAATCGGCCCGTACCCTGTATCTGGGCCTGAGTTTTTACCGGCAACCCCCAGATATGGATGAATCCGGCCGCGGCGCTCTGGTCGAAAACATCGTCTTTATCATAGGTGGCCAGACCGTAGCTGTACAGCGAATAAGGTGATTTCCGCCCCACCACGGTACAGGCACCCTTGAACAGCTTGAGCCTCACCGTACCGGTTACATAGCGCTGCGAGGATTGAATACAGGCCGCCAGGTCCTCATGCAACGACGTAAACCACAGACCGTTGTAGACCAGGTCAGCGTATTCTATGGCTACTTTCTGCTTGAAACGCATCTGCTCTTTGGATAAGGTCATTGCCTGTAATGACTGATGCGCCTGGAGAAGCACCATGGCCGCCGGTGCCTCGTATATCTCTCTCGACTTGATGCCCACCAGACGATTTTCCAGAACATCGATCCGACCCACGCCGTGACTTCCGGCCATTTCACTTAGCGTCTGAATGAGCATAACGCCGCCCATCTTCTTGCCATCAATGGCAAACGGGACGCCCTGCTCAAAGCCAATCTCCACGTAACCGGGTGTGTCCGGCGCCTCCTTTGGCGATTTTGTCCAGGCGAAGGCATCCTCCGGCGGTTCCACCCACGGGTCTTCCAGGACACCACACTCGATACTCCGCCCCCAGAGGTTTTCATCGATGGAATAGGGGCTGGAAAGGGTGACCGGCACCGGGATATCATATCGCTCGGCATATGCAATGGTCTCCTCCCTGGTCATGCCCCACTCCCGTGCCGGAGCGATAATCTTGAGGTCTGGAGCGAGTGCGTTCACGCTCACTTCGATTCTCACCTGGTCGTTACCCTTGCCGGTAGAGCCGTGAGAAACCGCCGCCGCC
Organism: Dehalococcoidia bacterium; assembly: GCA_013202615.1. GTDB lineage: Bacteria > Chloroflexota > Dehalococcoidia > Dehalococcoidales > RBG-16-60-22 > E44-bin89. The sequence continues at coordinate 1,427 of JABMRL010000075.1, read as the reverse complement.
CCTTCCTCACGTGCCACATCCACCAGCAGTTTGCCGATGAGTGGCCGGGAGAGGGCCGTCGCCAGCGGGTACTGCCCCTCATAAAGGGCATCAGCCTGCAGCGCCGGAAAAATGAAATGGTTGACAAACAGTTCCTTGGAATCGATTACCACTGCCTTTACCGCGCCAACCTTGAGCGCTTTCTCTTTAATCGCGGTGAAGTCGCGCTCGTTGCCAACATCGATGGTCAGGGCAACCACTTCCAGGTCATAGTTATCTTTGAGCCACCGGATAGCAACCGAAGTATCAAGGCCACCGCTGTATGCCAGCACCACTTTTCCCGACACCGCAAGACCTCCCTCTAGTTATGTGATATTTGCCTATCTGCGCTGAAATTCTCTTCCAAGAAGCCGATTATTTTCAAATTAACATCGGGGTATTGCCAGTTGTAGTCGTGCCCGGGCGCCCGCACGAAATAGAAAATACGACCGGCTTCCTCGTCCTCCGTTAAGGATAAACCAATGAGCGCTTTCAGGCTGGTTATGACCATGGCCGGTATATTGCCCTGACTGAAGGCATCAGGAATCCTGCCATTTGTATCCAGCACAAGCGTCCGTTCCACGGTTGTCCGTTTGTGCCAGAAAGGAGTCCCGGTTTGAATACTGTACACCCTGGGGTTATCATACAGGATATCCATGACCGTGTCCGAAATGACGGTGCCATTGCTATCCCCGGCAACGATAATCTTGAGGTCGGGAACATTTCGAGTGAGGAATTCCACGCGACCGGCCAGATTCTCGGCTTTGGAGGGATAAACGGAGAATAACTCCACCAACTCCCTGGTTAAACCGCGCATGCTTTCCGCCGTTCGCCGGTAATCAAGTATCAGTGATGAATATCCCAGCCCATCTAACTCTGTTTCAATCCCCTGGCAGATTTCACACCATGTCGGTGATTTTTCCAATACCTTGGTTCCCCAACCCCCCGGATTGAAGATAACAACGAAATCCCTGTCTTTAGCCTCGATATAGGTGGTCAGCAACTGGTCGACGTACTCTTCGTATTTATCCTGATAGTCGCCATAAAGCTCCATCGCCGTTGCGGCTGCGTCCTCCACGATCGACTCCGGCACTTCCGCGAAACCAGCCATCACCATCTGTTTTGCTTTCCCGTCAGCCAGATCAGTAAGACCAATATCAACATAGGAAAAAGCGAGGAGGACAACGCCAATCAGGAGCACCGCGGTCAGGGCTAAAAAGATGCTGAGTTTGCGAAGGTTCACCTTCATTTAATTATTATCGCATAATTTTCCTTTTTCGGGAATACCCCCATTATACCGCCGCCAGAATGTTATCCAGGATATTTACTGCCTCATCCACCTCAGCACTGCCAATGATGAGGGGCGGCATAAAACGAAGGGCGTCGGGCTTGACCCGGTTGACCAGAAG
>JABMRL010000074.1 GCA_013202615.1 Dehalococcoidia bacterium | reverse complement strand
GGGGAGACGCGGGAATTCGTTATCTTCAAAGATGAAAAAGGAGAAGTTGCGCTGACCCAGAAGGACATCCGTGAGCTGCAGCTCGCCAAGGGGGCCATGCGCGCCGGAGTTGAACTGCTTATGAAGGAAGCAGGCGTCCGCGCCGATGATATCCAGGAGGTACTTCTCGCCGGCGTGTTCGGCAACTATATTAACCGTGAAAAGGCGGTCACCCTGGGACTGATTCCACCTTTCCCGCTCGAGAAAATTCATTTCATCGGCAACGGGGCCATGGACGGGGCATTGCGAGCCCTGCTCAATCTCGAAGAAAGACATCAGGCGGAGAAGATCGCTTCCGAGGCGCGGCATATCGAGCTATCCGGGAGGCCGGACTTCGAGGACACCTTCCTGCGCTGCCTGTCGTTCGGCGATTAAAAAGCGGCGTGGCATTGCACCACGCCGCCCTTAACGGTTCCTTATTTTACGTTCCGGTGGTATGCTTTTTACTGTGGCGGCAGGTTCTTGAGCTTGGCTTCCAGCTTGTCGCTTTCACCCTCAACCATGCGATAGCAGTGCTTCTCTTCGGGGAACTTGCCGGTTCGGACATCCTCGATATATTCGCCAAAAGCCTTGGTAATAATCTCGGCGAGGTTGGCGTATTTTTTGACGAATTTCGGCGTGAACGCCTCAAAATAGCCGAGCATATCGCCGATGATAAGCACCTGGCCATCGGTGTACATGCCGGCACCGATGCCCAGTACCGGGATACCGAGCATTTCGGAGATGATTTTACCCACTTCCGGGGGAATCGCTTCCACCAGCAGGGCGAAGGCACCCGCCTTTTCAATGGCCAGCGCGTCCTTTATCACTTCCATAGCGGTATCCGCAGTGCGCCCCTGCGCCTTGAAGCCACCCAGCTGCCCCGAACTCTGCGGCGTCAGCCCGATGTGGCCCATCACGGACATGCCCCCTTCAACGATACCTTCAATCTGCTTGATGACCCTCCGGCCACCTTCCAGCTTGATAGCGTCGACGCTGGCTTCTTTGAAGAACCGGCCGGCATTGGCGATGGCATCCTCCCTGGAAACCTGGTAGGACAGGAATGGCATATCGCCGATGATGAAAGTGTTGGGAGCGCCTCTCCTGACCGTCTCGGAATGTTGAATCATCTGGTCCATGGTCATCGGTACTGTGCCGGGCAGACCGTGGACCACCATGGCGGCGCTGTCACCGACCAGTATCATGTCGATACCTGCTTTTTCGCAGAAGCTGGCCATGGGGAAATCGTAGGCGGTGAGGTAGGTGATTTTCTCACCCTTCTTTTTCATCTCCACAAAATCGAGAACGGACTTCTTTGGCATTTATTTTTAATCCTCCTTTGATTATTTTGGCATGGGCACCCGCAGGTCTTCAGGCCCCTGCTTTGATACTTTCAGTTCAGGGTGAACCTGGCTTACCAGTTCGATAATGTTCTTGATGGAGCGGATCTTTTCCCTGCCCAGCTCCGCCAGCATATCGTCGGACATGCCCCAGGGCATGTACATGCCCAGCCCCGGCCCCGGCTCCATCTTGAAGTAGCAGGGTGAGGCCACGCGGGCGATTTCCGGGGTCTCAAAGATGCGGTTAAAGCCGCCCATTGAGTTCCAGAGCTGAATATGGACGTCGAGAGGGATGTCTACCACGCTCCTGATTGAAGCCAGTTCGGGCAGCGTCAGGTCAGCCACGGGGTTGCAGCTGTCTGCCCCGAGAGACTCCACCAGCTTGATGCCGGTGGCATTAGCGTGACCGGCGAAGATGGAGACCTTGAAAACGATATCCTCGGGGAAGTCGCCATTCTGTTTCATGGTGTTGAGCAGGGAAAGGACTCCCTCGTCCCAGACCAGGAAGCCGCGAAAACCGAGCTCGATGCAGCGTTCAATATCCATCAGGTAATGTCTGATGGAATCCATTCCTCTCATCCTCAGCCCGGAAAGGGCGCCCTCCGGAGTGGCAACCTGCCGGCCGGTGTACCAGGTAGGCCTCGGTCCCGGCGTTATAATAACTTCCACCTGGTTGTCGCGGGCGATTTTGGCAAATTCGGCTAATTGTTCGCGGGTGAGCATGGACGCTCCCCGCACCACGGAAATAGAGCGGTGGAAGGGCACTCCCTGCTTCCTGGCTTCATCGCAGGTTGCCGCCAGGACCTTGGGCGTCTCCATCCCGGAAATCTCCACGCGATAATGCGCGCCGTCAGGGAAGGTTTTGGGCGAGCTTGGCAGGGAAAAAAGGTCGCCACTGGGAAACCCCGCCTTTTCCATCGCCTGCGCTATTTTATCCATGTATATACCTCCATCGTAGTTGGGGTTCAGAACCGGTCTCGTTTGAAACCCGATGAAAAGCTTATTATATTGGCCTTTTCTTGTCAAGGAAATTCGCTTTTAGAGTTGCCTCTGCCGGAAATAAAGACAGAGGCCGTTCAATACACAGCCGTCGCAGCGGGGACGCGGCGCCTTGCATACCTTTCTTCCGTGTTCGATAAACAGTACATGAAACGGGTAGACCTTCTCCGGTGGCACCAGGCTTTCCAGCCGCCGGTGGGCTTTCTCCACCGTGGTCCTGTCATCGATAATCCCGAGCCTCCT
>JABMRL010000073.1 GCA_013202615.1 Dehalococcoidia bacterium | reverse complement strand
GGGCATTATGGTCTGGCCATTCTATCTGGGCGATGCCGTCCTGGTTGCCGGATAAATCAGGGAGTCTAACGTTTATTAGGAATAAAAATGGAAATGTGGGTGACCTGCCTACAAAAACTAGTCCAGTTATGATGTTCGCTTATATCCAGCAGGATGTCCCTCACCCAGTTGTGATCGGATTTCAACTCAGTAATAGGATCAAGTTTAGCCGTCGTCTTTTCACTTTCTTCTGAAACAGCTTGTCTGATCGCCATATTCGTGGAGGACCCCTTCCAGACAGAATCCTCCACGAATATGGCTAAATTACACATCTAGTTTTGTCGCTGCTGTCTCTCCTCAAGATTCTTGAATTTGATTCCTGACTCCGCTCCTGACAGCGGTGCCACTGGCTCGGTCAAAAGGAATTCTCCCTTCTTTATCCAGTCTTTCAGAATATTGGCGATTTCCACCGCCTTGGAATAGCTGGACAACGAGGAGGTCGGCACTTCCTTCTTATTGACCTCAATCTTGCCGGTCTTGAGTTCGGCGTAGCTTACCTCTCCCAGGACATCCGGTTGTCTCTGAGGATAGGACTCGGAATAATCCACGATAGGTGCCATAACATCGGCATCCGTAACGGTCGTGTAGGCCAGGATTTCTTCGGATAGTACCGGAATCGGCACGCCTATACCGACGGTTATCGTGCAACCGTAACCGAGAAAAGTGGTCCCGAGGAGCCATTCCGGCTTCATTTGCTTCAAGTCACCAATTACGGCAAGGGTCCCCGACGGTCGTTTTGGCACGCCGTTATCGCTGCGAGCAACACCGGGGTTATGCTGCGTTCCCTGCCAGGCAACGTAGCCAATACCTCCGCCCAGGAATATCTTGGTGCCGATGCCGATTGTTTTATAGTACGGGTCGTTCAGCAACGGTGATAGCTGTCCGGCACTGCAGTAGTTGGCGTTACCCAGATGCGGCTTCAGTATGCCCATGTATGTGTATATGGTTCTGTCAGCAAGGTTCACGGCAACGTTGTAGTTCTGGTAGGCATTCCGAACATTGAACAGTACGGCTTCATTTATGTCCTGAAGGTTTATCCAGGTTTCCAGCTTTTTCCTGGGGTAGCAGTCCGTACCATAGGCGCTGGCCTCAAGCCAGATGTCTTTGCCGGCAACAAGTTCCTCAATGACGTGTCCGCCACCATAATTGAAGTCGCCCGGGTGTGACCGGTTTCTGGGGTCATCGTCAGGTATGGCCGTGGCGCCGAGGAAGACATCGACCGCTGCCAGTCCGGCGTATACCGGGATATCGTTCAGGTAAACCTTGCCGCCACCCAGTTTAATCCTTGGCTTGGCGTGCCCAACGTTAAAGTAGGCTCCTGAGGAACACATAGGGCCAAAAGTACCGGTGGTGACCACGTCCACTTCCTGAGCGGCCTTCGATAAACCCTTATCGGCAACAATGTCGATTATCTCTTCGGCAGTTACAATTACAGCCTGCCCTTTTTTGATTTTGTCGTTGATTTCGGCAATAGTTTTCACTTTATCTGTTCCTTCCTTGAATTAAATGTTTTTACCCTGTTTGCCCTTTCGGGCCACGCATGATCCATAGCATCACCACCACCCCACCCTCATTAATCCCTATTCCACCCAATGCCAATCCCCGGGTAAAAACAATCTGGATATCTTCTCTTAAAATTCTGAACAAGACAGGCCTCTCTATAATGTGAAATTTGCTAACTCAAAGAATATCCTGGAAAAGCCAGGTAGATAGATATCGTTCGCCGGTATCCGGTAGTATGGTGACGATAAGTTTCCCCTTATTTTCTGGCCTTTTAGCTACTTCCAGGGCTGCCCAAGCGGCGGCACCGGAAGATATGCCGGCCAGTATTCCCTCTTCTTTGGCTAGCCTTCTCGCCATGTTACCGGCATCTTCGTTGGTAACCTTGATAATTTCATCAACTACATCCATTCTGAGAACATCAGGGACAAAGCCGGCGCCGATGCCCTGTATCTTGTGAGGGCCCGGGTTCCCTCCGGAAAGCACCGGTGAATCAACCGGCTCGACGGCGATGGCCTTAAACTCGGGTTTCCTCGGCTTGATGACCTCGGAAACTCCGGTAATGGTGCCGCCAGTGCCGACCCCGGAGACCAAAATGTCTACCTGGCCCGCGGTGTCACGCCAGATTTCTTCAGCGGTGGTAAGACGGTGTATCTCCGGGTTGGCTGGATTTTTGAACTGCTGTGGAACAAAGGAATTAGGGTTTTCTGCGGCCAGCTCTTCCGCCTTTCTTATTGCCCCTTTCATCCCTTCCGCCCCGGGCGTCAGCACCAGTTCTGCGCCAAAAATAGTCAATAACTGTCGGCGCTCTACCGACATCGTATCAGGCATGGTGAGAATCAGTCGGTATCCCCTTGCCGCGCAGACAAAGGCGAGGGCAATGCCGGTATTGCCACTGGTAGGCTCAATAATGGCCGTATCTTTGTTTATCAGCCCTTTTGCTTCAGCGTCCAATATCATGGACACTCCAATGCGGTCCTTTACGCTGCCGACTGGATTATAAGACTCCAGTTTAGCGACAACGTCGGCCAGCACCCCCTTGGTGACTCGATTTAATCTAACCAGAGGTGTATTGCCAATAAGCTCACTGGAGTCCCTGGCTATGCCTCTGGTTAGCTTCGGTATTTCTATCGTCTTGTACTGGAGTTTTTCCGCTTCCTCTGGATTCGTCTTTGCCATCTCGATTATCTCCTTAAATCTGATACTGTTATAGCTTAAGCGCCGATGTACTTGACGTAGAGTTCTCTCGCCAGCGATTCGTCGAAACTGTTACGGAGAATGAGTCGCCCGTCCGGGAAAATTACTATTTCGTGACCGTTGGCCCTGAAATTTACCGTGTTCTCGTTATAGCTCACTTCACCCGATGCCTTAAGATGTTTCGCGAGTTCAGGCAGAGAAAGTTTTTCCACCTCGGGGTCAAGGACCTGTACCGAGTACTGGCCGCAAAGTACGGTTGTTCTCACGCCGAACTGCCTCTGTAAAAACTCGTAATTGCCCTGACATGTTGGGCAGTCTGGTCGAAAAATCGGCTTGAAACGGTCGAAAACTCCCTGCCAGACATCGATATAAATAGCATCACGGCTGATTTCTTTAGCATCGGTGAGAATCTTCATGGCTTCAACCGATTGCAGGGAGCCTATAATGGCAGGGGCGGGGCTGATTACTCCAGCTCTATCGCAGGTAGGTATCACCCCGGGAGGAGGCACCGAAGTAAAGAGACATCTGAAACAGGGGGTCT
>JABMRL010000072.1 GCA_013202615.1 Dehalococcoidia bacterium | reverse complement strand
CCCTGCGTGTGAATGATAACTGAAGCCACGTTGGGATTCCGCCCCATTCCGATGAGGGTTCGGGCGATGGTCTCACGGTCGTGGCTGGTGCGACCGCTCCCTGCGTCCGGAGTGAGCATTGTTCTTGTGCCGTCGACGAAGTCACAGATTTTGGCGGCCAGGAATCCCCAGGGAATTACCAGTACATGGTTGCGACTTCCGGCCGAGCCATCCGGCCTTGGGTAGCCCATAAAATTCATCTGACTTCTCCTTTCGCTAAATCTCCTCTACCCCGTCCGCCTTCAAGGTTGTGGACGTGGACCATATCGCCCTGTTTGATGTCACTCGAGGCGATACCGATTGGTTCACCGTACTTGATAATGGCGGCACCTCTGGCGATATCGGACACGGCGATTTTGAAACCGAAAATTATGTTTTCTCTGGCGTTTACGGTACGGGAATCACTGCCGAAACGAACCAGCACCCCGGTTCCGGGCGCCACGTCCTCAAGCAGCGTGGCCACGTTGTCCTTTCCCGATAGCATCAATGCACCTCTTGCTGTCATTGAGCACCTCCTTTTTAATTTGTTTAGCTATCTTCACGAGTCATTTTCACCCGGGTGATATTAACGATGAGCAGCGACCCCACGATGGCCAAGCCGGAGTAGGCGAGCCAGATACCCTGGTAGCTGCCCCACGTATCAAAAACCCATCCCGCCAGTGGCGGCCCGATGACAGCGCCGACGGCATTGATGCCGACCATCAGGCCAAGTATGGTACCATAATTCGCCCGGCCGAAATACTCGGCGACCATGGAAGGTCTGGTGGCTGTGGAACCGCCGTAACCAACGCCAAAAAGAAGGAAAAAAGGGATTAGCAGCCAGAGGCCGACCGCAGGGACGTAACTGAAGAAGAGCAGGCCCGCGGTCATCAGGGCAAACGCGGCAGCGACTGTGTGTCGTCGGCCATACTTATCTCCAAGCCAGCCAAAACTGAGGCGCCCGCCAACGCTCATAATCGGCAGTATCATGGCCACCAGGCTGGCCCGGGACCTGTTAATACCAATGCTGCTGAGGTAGGGCATGATGTGGGTTATCACCGTGCTGACCAGCATGGCGTGAATCAGGAAGGTAAGTGAAATGCGCCAGAAAGTGATAGCCTTGAGCGCGTGCCTGGCTGGGATGTTCAGTTCCGCGGTCTGAGGCTGGGTGGCATTTATGCCCGGCGTAACGGGAACTTCTTTCCGGCCATCGGGCAAGTAACCGTAATGCTCGGGCCGGTGGCGGAAAACAAAAGAAAGCGGCAGGACAATTATCAGCATACCCGCTGCCAGTATAATCATTGTCGTCCGCCAGTCATAAACTTCAATGAGCCTGACAATAAGGGGGACCATCAGTCCGCTGAAGCCGAAGCCGGACATGGCGATGCCACTGGCGATGCCTATCTTCAAGCGGAACCAGTTGGCGACGGCAGTCATCAGCACGGTGAGGGTGGTGGCACTCATGCCGATGGCGATAAGGGCAAAGGCACCGTAAAACGTGGCCAGAGACGTGGTGCGACTGATCATAAACAGTCCCAACGCTGTAATAACTGCCCCGCCGAAGATAAGTCGGCGTGGACCCAGCCGGTCGGTCAGGATACCGGTGACCGGTGCCAGAAAGCCAAGTTCAAGTCCGCGCAGGGAAGCCGCCAGTGAGATTTGGGCATAGCTCCAGCCCATGTCATTGGCGATTGGTTCAAAGATAGCCGTAAAGCCGTAAAAAACGACGCCACCGACGTACAATGCGACGAGGAAGGCAGCGCCTACTATCCACCATCCGTAAAATATCCTGGCGGGTTTCCGATTAAAGAACATGGTTGAATAATTGTATCACCAAAATCATCAGTTGAGAAAAAGACTTCAGGATAGTTATACCATAATCGTCGCTCTGGCGGCGAGAAGGAGCAGCAAAAACGCACAGGCCTTGCTGCTCGCATGAAGCAAATCCGCACCCCTCTTCTGCCAGCGCCAGCGCGTTAATTATTTAGGCCACGGGTGCCTGGCAATCTCTTTCTCGTTGAGCTCAATGCCGATGCCCGGCTTTTTCGGCAGGTGGAGATAACCGTCTCTTATATCCGGAATCTCGGTGGTGATATCATCGCGCCAGGGAACGCTGTCGACATCCGTCTCCATAATCTTGAAGTTGGGTATGGAGGCGCAGAAATGAGCATTCATAAAAGTTGAAAGGTGGGTGTAATAGTTGTGGGGCGCCGTCACCGTCTCGTACATGTCGGCCAGAGCGGCCACGCGGCGCGATTCAATATATCCGTTCCAGGGCAGGTCAATCATGCAGACGTCCATGGCGTGCTTTTCCAGATAGGGGAGATAACCTTTCATGTTATACAGGCTTTCACCGGAGCAGATGGGCACTCTGGTCGATTCCTTGACCTG
>JABMRL010000071.1 GCA_013202615.1 Dehalococcoidia bacterium | reverse complement strand
TTTCAAAGCAGCCGCCATAATTGCCGGGACGCTCAATGGCGCTGAGAAATTCGTGCCCCAGGTAGCCGTGGCAGTGTTTTACGTCAACGAAATCAAATCCGGCCCGCTGTGCCAGGCTTGCCCCTCTGATAAAGTCTTCTATCAGATGACTGATTTCCTCGTCGGTCATCACCGGTGTATCTTCGGTCACCCCAAATCTATTATCAAGAAAAGGGTGGCGGTAGAGGATTTTGGGTTCAGTACGTTTCATATCATGTGGTTTAGAAATCCGCCCCGAATGAGTCAGCTGCAACCCAACCAGCAGGTCGTCACTATTACCGTGGTATTCTTCATGAGTCCGCACCAGCAGCTCCCGCAGTTCGCTAATCTCGTCCACAGTCTCTTCTGATATCATCAATTGACTCGGGCTACCCTTGCCATCATGGCAAACCGCCGCCGCCTCTCCACCAAATATCAATTTCGCGCCGCTGAGGCCAAAACGCTGCCAGCGTCTCTTGGTTAGCGCGGTCGGGCGTCCATCAGCAGTGCTGTCCCAACCTTCCATGGGCAGTATGGCAAAACGATTGCCAATAACCCTGTTCCCGAAGACACAGGGCTGAGCCAGGGGCGAATCCGGTCCTGACTTCACTTCCTCATCGAAGGGCAGAGACACCCCGATTTGATTTAAATAGCTGCTGAATTCGGCAACGCTTTTGATGGCACCAATATTTCTCATACCTGCGTATATCCTTTCCGGTCTACCGCGATGAAACCGGCTTTTAACCCAACGCTATCTCTTCAAATTCCACAATCAACCTGTCGGGCTGGAACCTTTTCAGCACTTCGTCGGGAGGAGCGTCAGTAAAGCGCTTGAGTGCACGTTCACAGCTGGCCACGTCTTCATAAACCGACTCGGATATGCCGTAAATATCGTTATCATTGAGCCTTTTGATAACCCGGTTTATGGTATACTGCTTCAATTCCGGACGAGCCAGATTCTTGTAATTGGTCGCGTGTTCCGTGCGCCATAATTGCCAGGTCTCATCAGGGTCATACCCCGGTTTGAGTCGAATCACGCCCATGAATTTCACCATGATAAACCTCCTCTTTTTTGATGTGAGATTATATCATTTCCATGATTAAAGTCAATAATACAATGATAGCTATTGCCCAATATCTTCTAGTTAGTTCTGTAATCACGCTGTAAAATAGTTTATAGTTACGGAAGGACAAAAAGGAGGTGAAACAATGGAAAGAGAGTTTATCACCCCTGAAGGTTTGTTTGAACCCATGGGCTGGTCGCACGCTATTAAAGTAGATAAGACTATCTATCTCGCCGGTATGGTTGGTTTCGATGAGCAACGAAATATAGTGGCCGGCGGCTTTGAAGCCCAGACGATTAAAACCTTTGAAAACATAAAGCTTACCCTCGAAGCGGCGGGTGCTTCCCTGAAAGACGTGGTCAAGCTGACGGTCTATGTAACCGATATGGACAATATTATTAAATTCAGGGAAATCAGGGGCCGTTTCTTCAGCCCGCCAATGCCCGCCAGTACCGGTGTTGAGGTATCCAAGCTGATACTCCCCGAGCTTCTAGTTGAAATAGAAGCCATCGCTGTGGTTGGGAAATGACATATCTTGTAGAATAAGGTTTTATTCGGTTCTAAAAAGAAGGCTGAAATGAATTGGGGATTGAGTACATCTGAAATATTCGGGATTATATTGTAAATAACCTCAAAACTGTTTATCATCATAAAAGCGAATGAGAGGAGGAAAGAGCTAATGACGAACCTGTTTGACCTGACGGGCAAAGTGGCTATTGTCACCGGCGGCAACGGGGGCATCGGCAAGGGAATCGCCGACGGCCTGGCGTCGGCCGGCAGCGACATCGTGATTTTTGCCCGTAATGAAAAGAAGACTGCCGGGGCAGCCGATGATATCAAGAAGAAATACGGAGTGAAAGTACTGGGTCTGCAGGTTGATGTTGCGAAAGAGGAAAGCATCCAGAACGGCGTGAAACAGGTGCTGGACGAGTTCGGGCAAATCAACACCCTGGTCAACAATGCCGGCGTCAATATCCGCAAAATGCCCGAGGAATATACCGTTGAGGAGTGGGACTGGATAATGAGTATAAACCTGCGCGGCGCCTTCCTCTGCGCCAAAACGGTTTATCCGGCAATGAAGAAGGCCAGAAGTGGAAAAATCATCAACATCGGCTCCATGACGTCACTCTACGGCCTGGCCCGGGTCATGTGCTACGGCGCCAGCAAGGCAGGAATAGTCCAGATGACATACACGCTGGCGCTCGCCTGGGCCAAAGATAACATTCAGGTAAATGCCATCCTGCCCGGCTGGATTGAAACGCCATTGACCATATCCGCGCGCAAGGACTTCCCCGGCCTGGACGATTATGTGCTGGACCGGGTGCCGGCCGGTCGCTGGGGAATACCGGATGACTTTGCCGGCGCCGCTGTTTTCCTGGCCAGCAAGGCTTCTGACTTTGTCACCGCCGAGTATATCAAGGTGGACGGTGGCTTTGCTCAGGGCACAAACACCGTTCATCCATCCGCCCCCTAGCCACTTGATATTAAAAACGTGACCAAAGAAAAGGAGGATTATAAAATGGCATTCGGTACCGGAAAATATACCTATGAACTGGTCGACGGATGGGCAAAGCTGCCCGAAGGGTGGTCGTTTCTGGACGTCGGCGGCATCTGCATAGACAATCAGGACAGGTTATATATCCTGAACCGCAGCGAACGCCCCATAATTGTCCTCGACCGTGAAGGCAACCTGCTCAATTCATGGGGCGAGGGCTTTTTCAACCGCGCTCACGGCAGCTGTATCGGCCCCGACGGCAATATATACTGTACCGACGATAAAAACCATATCGTGGCCAAATTCACCACCGAGGGCGAGTTGCTCATGACGCTGGGCACCAAAGGGCAAGCATCGGATAACGGCTACATCCGAACCTGGGATTTCTGGGAGAGCCTGGCCAGGATACAGAAGGGTTCCCCGCCGTTCAACCGCCCCACCGGCGTGGCGGTAACGCCATCGGGCGAGATGTACATCGCCGACGGCTACGGCAACGCCCGGGTACACAAATTCTCCCCCGATGGCAAACTGCTTCTCTCCTGGGGCGAACCCGGCGGTGCCCCCGGACAGTTCCGGCTTCCTCACAATATCTGCCTGGACAGGCAGGAGCGGGTCTGGATTCCGGACCGCGAGAACAGTCGTATACAGATTTTCACCTCACAGGGCGAGTTCATAACCGAATGGACGGATGTTATCCGCCCCACCCACGTTTTCATCGACGAAGAGGATACGGTCTACATCTCCGAACTGTGCCTGCGGGTAAGCATCTTCACCATTGACGGCAAACTCGTCACGCGCTGGGGCAACGAAGGAAATGAGAAGGACACGGCGCTTTTCCACGCCCCTCACGTCATCGCGGTTGACTCACGGGGAGATTTATATGTCGGCGAGGTATCAATGACCAGCGCCGGCGTTGACAAAGGCTCCCGGACGATTCAGAAGTTCGCCCGAAAAAAGTAAATACAAGCGATTTCAGGAGGTAACTATGTACGATGTCGTTGCTTTTGGCGAGGTCCAGCTGAGACTGGCAACACAGGATTTCCAGAGGCTTGAGCAGGCGACGAGCCTTGATGTGAAAATAGGCGGCGCCGAGCTGAATGCCATGGTCACCCTCCAGAGGCTGGGGTTAAATACTTCATTCGTTACCCGCCTGCCGAAAAACCCGCTGGGTCGGATGGTGCAGAACAAAGCCCGGGAACATGGCGTTGATACCTCGCATGTCCTGTGGTCAGATGAAGACCGGCTTGGCGTCTATTTCCTCGAATTCGGCGCGCTGCCCCGCCCCAGTTCCATTCTCTACGACCGGGCCGGCTCCGCGATTTCCAAAATACAGCCGGGGATGATGGACTGGGATAGTGTCTTTTCCCAGGCTAAAGCCTTTCACGTTACCGGCATTACCCCTGCGCTGAGCCCGAGTTGCCTTGAAGCCACGGAAGAAGCCCTGAGCAAAGCCCACGAGAAGGGACTGCTGGTCAGCTTCGACCTCAATTACCGGGCCAAGCTATGGAGCCAGGAACAGGCCAAAACCGGGCTGTCGCCACTTATGCAGTACGTTGACGTGCTTATCACCACGGAAGAGGATACGGCACGGGTATTTCAGATTGAAGGCAAGGACTGGAAAGAGGTCGCCCGAAAGCTGGCCGACACCTTTGGCTTCAAAATCGTAGCCATTACCCTGCGGGAAAATATCACCGTGTGGCGCAATAACTGGACCGCCATCGTTCTGGCCGACGGCAAAATCTACGAAGACCGGACATATGAGGTCGAGGTCGTAGACCGGGTGGGCAGCGGCGACGCTTTCGCCGGGGGCTTCCTCTACGGTTACCTTACCGGCAAAGGTATTGAGGCTTCGCTTAAATACGGCAATGCGGGGGCATTGCTGAAGCACTCCTGCCCCGGAGACCTGGCCTGGTTCACCCTGGACGAGGTGGAGAAACTTATCGCTGGCAAGGGAGACCTCAGGATAAGCCGCTGATTATAAAAAATAACCGGGCGCTAGTTGCCGCGTCCCCGACCGGTTACCGGTATTTCTTCCTCAACGGCACCGTTTCTCACGCCGTATATCCGGTCGTGTATATTTATGACCAGAGTGGCGTTGTTGGGCACGATTTCCAGGCGCTCGCCGAGGGTTAATTTCCCCCCCGGTTTCCTGTAATATATGCCGCCGGTCTCGGCGGAGAGACGCCCGAACCACAGGTCAGAACGACACTGAACCGAGCCGTAGCTCAGCCGGTCCTGCCACCAGAAATCCGGGCTGTCCCGCTGCTCAAAAAGGGAGTCGCTGCCGAACGTTTTGTAGCCAGCATCGATTACCGCATAATCGTCATGCGCCGTGCTCAATACCGTGGTCAATACTGTTACCGCGCACGCCTCTCGCGTGTTGCCGCCCTGTCTCATATAACGTATATCACCGACAAAGAACGCCCCGGCGTGAATTTCGGTTAACTCAGGGAATTTGCCTTCTTTGCGGAGACGGCACGTAGAGGGAAAAGAAGAAGAGGCACCCACGGATATGTGCTCTATTTCTATGCCCGCGTTTCTCAGCATACGGGCGTTTTCTACCATTATCTCGGCGGCTTCCAGAGCCACCTCGTCCTTGTCCTCAGGGGTCGGTTTGATACCCATCTCATGTGAATAAATACCGATAAGTTCGATGCCCGGCAGCTTGCGGAGTTGGGTTGCCAGGTCCATAACCGGTTTCCCGGGTGGTACCCCAAACCGTGAGCTCCGGCCCAGGTCAATTTTTATCAGCAGGCGCGCCTTCCGGCCCACGGCCTGTGCCACCTGCGATATGATTTCAGCCTGCTCCAGCATATCCACCACCATGGCCACTTTCAGGTCAGGCGTGCCCAGAAGTTTCTTCAAGATTTCCCCTTTGGGCCCGCCATAATAGCCGGGGTGAGCAATGACGATGTCGCCGATTCCCTGCTCCGCCATGGCCTCCGCCTGCTCCACAACGCCCACCTCCACCCCGCAGGCGCCAGCCGCAATCTGTTTCTTGGCTATCGACGCGTTCTCATGAATCTTGACGTGCGGCCTGAGCTTTAACCCTGCTTCTTTGGCCAACCCGGAAATCCGATTTATGTTCGCCTCAAGCGTATCCAGGTCAATCAGCACGGCCGGCGTATTCAAGGACGGGTACAATATCTTCTTTTCTACCATCTCAAATCCTGCTTTCTTATTAAATTTATTATCGCCACAGTTTTTAATTTGTCTGTCGCGCCTATTTGCGCTATACTATTGCATTGCCTGAAGCATCCGTTATATTAATAATAAACTATTTTTATTGAGGAGGTAAATGAATGACCAAAAGAATCGCGATTCTGGGAGCGGGGGCGATAGGCGGCGCCACAGGTGCTTATCTGATAAAAGCGGGCCACGATGTCACCTTTATAGACCAGTGGGCAGCACACATAGATAAAATCCGCAGTGATGGACTGAAAGTGAGCGACCTCAACGGCGAGTTCACTGTGCCGGCCAAGGCGCTTCACCTCAGCGATGTCAGCGGCGTTAAGGAACCGTTTGACATGGTCTTTCTGTCAGTCAAGTCCTATGACACGCGATGGTCTGCGTACCTCATCGAGCCATATCTCAAGCCCACGGGTTTCATCCTGCCGACGCAAAACGCTTTGAATGACGAGGTTGTAGCCAGCGTGGTCGGGTTCAGCCGCACCGTGGGCTGTGTGACCTTGCTCAGCGTTGGTGTTTATGAGCCGGGCCATATCAGCCGCCACGACCCTTTAGACAGGGAACACACTTTTACCGTTGGCGAACTTTCCGGCCTGATATCCAGTCGTGTTAAAGAAGTAGTAGCAGCACTTAACGCGGTGGGCCCGAGCGAGGCAACCACCAATATCTGGGGGGTGCGCTGGTCAAAGCTGGCGATTAACTGCATGGCCAATGCCCTGGCGGGCGTTATCGGCCCGGAAGTCGTCTCCCTGAATGAAGAGCAACAGGATACGGCAAACCTTATCAAAGTTGTTATCGGCGGAGAGGTCGCCCGGGTTGGTGCTGGGTTAGGTGTGAACATCGAGCCGGTATGGGGGCTTCCGACATCTGAGTTCGCCGAAGCGACAACCAGGGAAACCGTGCAGAAATTGAAGGAAAAGGTTGCTGAAATCCTGAGCAAGCAATTTCTACCGGCTGAAGAACTGCAGAAGAAAGTGGGCACGCCGCAGCGCCCATCACTCCTGCAGGATATAATAAAGAAGAGGCGGACGGAAGTAGAGTTTCTCAATGGAGAGGTGGTCAGAAAAGGCCAGGTAGTGGGTGTCCCCACGCCCCTGAACCAGGCTCTTCTTGACCTTACCCTCAGCATAGAAAAAGGTAAAGCCGAGCCTGCCCCGTCTAATATCGAGGTGCTTAAAAAACATATCTCTCTGTAATTAGAGGAAAGTTATGAAGAAAGCAATCACAATGGACGCAAAAGACAATGTGGCCACGGTTATCAGCGCGACAACGGCTGGAGAGGAAGTGGAAATATTTTCCACGAAACAGGAGGTCGTGCAACACATCAAGGCCAGAGACTCATTGCCTCTGGGACACAAAATCGCACTCACCGATATCGGTCAAGGCGATAACATTACAAAATACGGGGCTGTTATCGGCAAGGCCTCTAAAGACATCGCGGTTGGCGAGTATGTCCATATTCACAAC
>JABMRL010000070.1 GCA_013202615.1 Dehalococcoidia bacterium | reverse complement strand
GGTGGCGGTAATCAATGGCAGCTCTCTTATTACCCCGTGCTGGCGGATGAGCTGAAAAAGAGCGTTTTCCTCACCCTGTTCCTGTTTCACCTGCGACGCCGATTTGCCTTTTACCTCCGACCAGTGACGGTCGAACGCCCGGCCGCGAATCGGGAAGGTGCAGTAAGCCACCACCGGGCCTTTGTCCAGTTCCGGCGTGACCAGATGCATCATGGCACCCGTCGATTTTGCACCAGACTCAATCAACTCCCAGATGACTTCCTGCCAGGTCCCGGCCGGCCCACCGGGCGCTGCCGGGTGGAGGTTTATCATCTCATATTTCCGGCACATCTCCGGCCCGACGATAAGCATATACCCCGCCAGTACACACAGGTCAGTCTTGAAATCCTGCAGTCTTGCCATTACCTCACGGTCGTAGACAAGTCGCCACGAAGGCAGCCCTTTGCCGGAACCGACTAAACCACTCTCTTCGCCCTTGTGTTTCTGATAAGAAAACGTGACCAGTGGAATGCTATAATCCTCCACCATCCTGAGAAAGATATCGGTCTGTTCGGTCTCACCGTATCCACGACTGCAGAAGACAAAGGCGATTTCGGCATCGATTTCGCCCGACCCTATGCTATCATGTACCGCTTTGAGCAGTCCTCTTGACCCTTTGCCTCTCCCGGTGGAAAACCATCCCAACTTATACATCTTGTTACCGCCAGGCACGATTTTTCAGCTTGTTCCAGGCGCTGGCGAAATGAGTCAGCGGATTGGTCCGGCGCCCGATGATTTTACCCTTGTTCAGTGCCTGGATGAAGTCACTGCGACCTTCAAACTCCGGCATTTCCACATAAGCGTCGCCAATAGAGCCGGGTACATGGGCATCGCTGCCGGCGCTTTGCGCGATGTCGTATTTACGGGCAAAAGCCAGCACCTTCTCGGAACTGTGATGGAGCAAGCTCCTCGCATTGAAGACCTCAATGACTTCGATTTCCCGAGCAATCTCTTCAATAACCTTCGGGTTCAAAGACGACGGTCGTAAAACATCAAAGGCATGGGGAATGCACACGATGCCGTCCTGCGCTCTGATTAGGGCGATAGTCTGTTCCACCGAGAGGCCACTGGGAATACCCTCTTTGAGGAACATGCCCATTATCTCGCCATACGGAGTCAGAATTTCTTCGGCGACGATTATCTTGAAAGGAGCAATACGCTGCATTTCGAGTGCCCCTTCAATAGTGCCATGGTCGGCGACGGCTATACAGTTAATTCCCAGTTCCTGGCACCGTTCAATAATCGTATCCAGAGGCGTACTGCAGTCCATTGAATACTCGGTGTGGATATGAAGGTCTGCTTTAAGCAACGGACTTAATTGCTCCTTTCCAGGTATTCGCCGGTGCGGGTATCAACCTTGATGATATCACCCTGGTTGACGAAGAGAGGAACCTGAACGGTAAGCCCGGTTTCCAGGGTTGCCGGCTTGCTGCCGCCAGTAGCGGTATCTCCTTTGAAGCCGGGGTCGGTGCCGGTAATCTCAAGCTCGACAGCTACCGGCAGCTCGATATCAACAATCTCGCCCTTGTAGCTGGATACCTCCACGGTAAAGCCCTCTTTCAAATAATTAAGGACATCTCCCAGCCTTTTACCATCGATTTCAATCTGCTCGAAGCTCTCCACGTCCATGAAGTGGTAAATATCACTGTCGTTATAGAGGTACTGCATCTGTCGCGAATCAAGGCGTGCCCGCACCAGTTTGTCATCGGACTGGAAACTGCGTTCGGTAGTATGGCCGGCATTCAGGTCACGCAGCTTGACGCGTGCCAGCGCGGTCCGTTTCATTTTAACGTGCTTATAGTCCACCACCTGATAGAGCGCGCCGTCGAGTTCGATGATAATACCTTTTCTCAGTTCACCGCCGCTTATCATGTTACGTCTTCCTCGCTTTCGATAATACTCTTAGATTTCCGTTTTCCAGAACAACCAGGTCCTCAATTCTGACACCGCCCCAGCCGGGGAGATAGACACCAGGCTCAACGGTAAATACCATGCCGGAAACCAGCCCCTCGCCTGAACCCGGGCCAAGGCGCGGTGCCTCGTGTGCCGCCAGGCCAACACCATGACCCAGTGCATGCCCGAAAGCTTGAGCATAGTCCGCTTCAGCAATGACCGTTCTGGCCAGGTTATCCGCCTGCTCCCCGGTCATACCTTCCTTGATTAGCTCCAGCGCCGCTAACTGCGCTCCGAGCACGGTATCGTATACCTTTTTAAAATCATCATCGGGTTCGCCAGGGCAAATGGTACGGGTCAGGTCGCTGGCATAGCCGTCTACCCTGGCACCGAAATCCATGAGCACCGGCTCTCCTTCCTTGATAACCCTTTCCGAAGGTCTGGCGTGGGGCAGGGCAGCATTGGGGCCGGAAGCAACAATCACGTCAAAAGGCATAGCCTGACTGCCGTGCTCTCGCATAAACTTCTCTAACTCCCAGGCGACTTCCTTTTCACTCATGCCGGTTTTTATAATTTTCTCGATATGCTGAAAAGCCCGGTCGCTTATATCCGCCGCCCGGGTGATAGACTCAATTTCCCCCGCGTCCTTAATCGCCCGCAGTGATTCTACCACACCTTCCAGAGGAACGAACTCGACAGGGGAATCCAGCTTTTTAGCTATATTGCCTATCTGGCGGTACATTGCCAGCGATGTGTGATGGGACTCGAAACCAAGCTTTTGACCTCGAAGGTCAGTGACCAGCTCGGGGAACCAGTCTGCCATATCACCGACTATCTGGAACAGGCGATAGTCAGGGGACTGCCGCTTGACCTGCTCGATATAGCGAAAATCCGTGACAATTACGGCGTCTTTCTCCGTGATGAGCAGGTACCCGGCGGAGCCGTCAAAGCCGGAAAGGTATCGGCGGTTGTCCGGCTGGGAGATGAATATGGCATTGACCTCCCGTTCCGCCAGTTTCTGCCGCAGCCGCTGCAATCGGTCAGTCATTCCCAATTTCGTCATCTCCTTTTCTGGCCATCGGGTGGGCTGACTGATATATCTTCCGTGCCTGGCTCTGGCTGACGTGGGTATATATCTGAGTGGTCGCCAGCTGGGCATGTCCAAGCAACTCCTGAACAACCCTGAGGTCGGCACCGCCATCGAGAAGATGGGTAGCAAAAGTATGCCGAAGGACGTGGGGATGAACTTTTTTCTCAAGGCCGGCTTTTCGGGCACATTTATCAAGGATTTTCTGTATTCTCCGCGCTGGCAGCCGACCACCGTATTGATTGAGGAAAACGGCATTCGCTTTCTTCTTTGACAGCAGGGTGGGGCGGCTATGAGTGAGGTAATTACTCAGGGCATGTGCTGCCGGCTCGCCGATGAGCACCATCCTCTCCTTTGAACCCTTGCCCCAGACACGGATTTCGTTTGTTTCTATATTCAGCTGCTCAAGGTTGAGGCTTTCCAGCTCGCTGACCCGCAGTCCGGCGGCGTAGAGCAGTTCCAGCAGGGCACGGTCGCGCAACCCCTGAGGCGTTGTGCGGTCAGGCGCTTCCAGAAGCCGCACCATTTCTGCTATGGTAAGGAAGGACGGCAGGCGCCGGTCAAGCTTCGGGGAGGAAGCTTTTTCCAGCGGATTGGCAGGTACCATCTGTTCCCGGACCAGGTAACGGTAAAAAGAGCGAATGGCGGACAGCTTGCGCGCGATGCTGCTCTTGACCACACCCTGTGACATAAGCCAGGACATATAGTCGCGCATGACCTGCTTATCTACCTCATCGAGCGAACTGACCTGTTTTGCTCTGAGAAACTGGAAGAAGCCTTTCTCGGCGCCGCGGGCGTAGTTGCCGATGAGGTCCATGGTGTAATTGCGCACCGTATAAGGTGAGAGCCCGCGCTCCGCTTCCAGATAGTTCACATATCTATTCAATGCTTCCTGCATGCTAGTTATCACGTTCCGGTTTTCCTTTGTAAGCGCACTTGGTGCATCTGGTGAACCTGCCCCGGTACTGGGTCAGCAGCCCACCGCACTTGGGGCAGGGGTCGGGGAGAGGTTTATAATTGGTGGCAAAATTACATTCCGGATAGCTGCTGCAGCCATAAAAGACCCGTTTCTTCTTACTTACCCGTTGCACCAGCTCGCTGCCACATTCCGGACATTTCACCCCCGTCTTGAGCTGATACGACTGAGTGTATTTGCACTCCGGGTAACCGCTGCAGGCGAGGAATTTACCGTATCTCCCCATCTTTATAGCCAGGGGCTTACCGCATTTAGGGCAGGTCTCGTCGACAAGCTCGACGGGCAGCTTCACTCTCTCCACGCGTTGAAAGGCATCCGTCAGGTCTTTGTCAAACGGCGTATAGAAATCCTGGACGACGCTCACCCAGTTGCGATTTTTCTTCACGATGTTATCGAGCTCGTCCTCCATACCGGCAGTAAATTTGATATTCAGGATATCGGCGAAATGCTGGTTCAACAGGTCGTTCACCAGAACCCCGAGTTCGGTCGGCTGAAAACTGCCCCTTACCCTGGTTACGTATTCCCGGTCCTGAATGGTGGAAAGAATGGGCGCATAGGTGCTGGGGCGGCCGATGCCCCATTGCTCCAGCATCTTGACCAGCGTGGCTTCGGTAAAGCGAGACGGCGGCTGGGTGAAGCGCTGCTCCAGGTATATCCCCAGAAGATTCAAATCATCATCTTTCCGCAGCGCGGGCAGTTTCTCTTTCTTCTCATCTTCATCCGTTTCATCTTTGCTCTCGCTGTAGAGGGCGATAAATCCGGGAAACACGTTCACCGAATTGGTTATCCTCAGCAAATAGCCGGCTTTCGGGCGTTTAGCTTCGATGTCAATGCTGGTATTATCGAAGATAGCGGCCGCCATCTGGCTGGCCACCATGCGTTTCCAGATAAGGTCGTAGAGTCGGTGCTGGCTAGCGTTCAGATATTTCTTAATCAGCGCTGGCTCCCGGGGTATGCGGGTGGGACGGATGGCCTCGTGCGCTTCCTGTGCTCCTCTGGCAGTCGCCTTGAAGAAACGAGCGCGCGGCGGCAGGTATTTCGCCCCGTATTTTTGACCTATGTAATCCCTGGTCTCGGTGATTGCAGACGCGG
>JABMRL010000069.1 GCA_013202615.1 Dehalococcoidia bacterium | reverse complement strand
TCCTTCTTCAGCTTCAAAAGCTCCGTGATTTCAAGGAATGTCTGAGAGATTTCTGAGTTAGTCATCCAGCTTCGCCTTTTGCCTATTATCTTATTTCCCCTTCCCTTTCCAGACATCCCCATAATGGTATGCCGTGACACCCCACCACCTGGCCCTGATGATGCGCATCCAGAAGAAGAACAGGACGGGGTGTTTCTCCCCCCACGGCACCAGCATCTGGTAATACGTGTTATTGTAAAGCTCATCGCTTTTCGAGTTCTTATCCCCGGCCTCTTTTATCTTATCGAGCACGTACTTCCTTATGCGGTACTTGCCCCGGTGCTTTTCCTCGTCTTTCGTGAGTGGCCTCTCCAGGGCGGACAGTGTTTCCAGCTCACTGGTTGTTTCCTTCATCGCTTCTTTCCATTGCTCTTCAGTCATCATGGTGCTTTCACCTTCCACAACAGTGTTTATATTTCTTTCCGCTCCCGCAGGGGCAGGGCTCATTGCGACCTACCTTTTTGCCGCCCACCTTCGTCTTCTGTTTGCCGCCGGTGCTGCTCCGCCCGACAACCTGAGCCATTGGCGACGGCGCCTGCGCCGACGGTTCTTTTTTAGCAATGCTAACGTGGTAGATGGTATGCACCACGTCATGCTGAATGGTATCGAGCAGCGTTTGAAACTGCCGGTAGCCTTCACGCTTGTAGGCATCCACTGCCCGCGTCTGGCGCAGCGTCTGCCACCCGGCCTGCATCCGCATATTTTCCATCGCCGTCAGGTGTTCCACCCACAGGCTATCAATGATGCGCAGCATGACCAGTCGCTCGAGCACCCGCATGTTCTCCGCCCCCACTTCCTTTTCCTGCGCCTCGTAAAGCGTCTCCGCCAGCCCGGCGAGCTTCTCTTCCATCTGTTTCGGCTTCAATTCCATAAGCGAATCCGAAGTCAACGCCGGTGGCAAGGGGAAGACCGTGGCCGCATCGGCAAGCAGACCTTCCATATCCCAGGCAACGCCGTGCTCATCAGCGATATGGCTGGCAACCATAGCCCGCATCTCATCTTTTACCATGGTCAGGATATTTGTCTTGAGGTCGGTACCGTCCAGTACCTTGCGGCGTTCCGCGTAAATAAGCTCGCGGTGCCGGTTGACAACATCGTCATATTCAACCAGGTGCTTGCGCATGTCAAAGTGAAATCCCTCCACTCTGACCTGGGCGCCCTCAATGGAGCGGTTCACCAGCTTGTTCTCAATGGGCATGTCTTCGTCCATCCCCACCCAGTCCATGACGCCCTTAATCCGCTCGCCGCCGAAGCGCCTCACCACGTCATCCTCAAGGGAGACGAAAAAGCGAGAGCTACCCGGGTCTCCCTGCCTCCCGGAGCGACCCCGCAGCTGGTTATCAATCCGCCGTGCCTCATGGCGCTCCGTGCCGATAACGTGCAGCCCGCCCGCGGATACCACTTTATCATGTTTTTCCTGCCACTCGGCTTCACTCTGGCCGTCCAGGCTCCCGCCGAGCACAATGTCAACGCCCCGGCCCGCCATATTGGTAGCCACGGTAACCACCCCCGGCTCACCCGCCCGGGCGATGATATTAGCTTCCCTTTCGTGCTGCTTGGCGTTGAGCACCTCGTGGGGAATACCTTTACGCTTTAAAAGCTCGCCCAGGTATTCCGACTTTTCAATGGAAACGGTGCCCAGCAGCACCGGCCGTCCCTGCTGGTGCGACTGCTCGACTTCCCGAACCACAGCATTGAATTTTCCCCGCTCGTTCTTGTAAATCTGGTCGGGAAAATCATCTCGAATCATCGGGCTGTGGGTGGGGATTTCCATCACTTCCAGGCCGTATATTTTATGAAACTCCTCCGCCTCGGTAGTAGCGGTGCCGGTCATTCCGGCCAGCTTCCCGTACATGCGGAAATAATTCTGAATGGTAATGGTGGCATAGGTCATCGTTTCGCGCTGCACCTTGACCTTCTCCTTGGCCTCAATCGCCTGGTGCAGCCCTTCGGAGTAGCGCCGACCGAACATCAGTCGCCCGGTGAACTCGTCAACGATTATGACCTCGCCGTCCTTAACCACGTAATCCCGGTCGCGCTTGAAGAGCACGTGGGACTTCAGGGCGTTGTCCAGAAAACGGGTGAAAACGTAGTTGGCCGGGTCATAAAGATTCGGCGACTTCAACAGCCCTTCCCGTTTTAGCATCGATTCAATGGTGCTGATGCCGGTGTCGGTCAGGCTGACGTTCTTCTCTTGTTCGTCAACGATATAATCCGTCTCTGGCTTCATTCGGGGGATGAGGCGGGCGAAAACGTTGTATACCTGCCCCGATTCCTCCGCCGGGCCGCTTATAATCAGCGGGGTGCGGGCCTCATCAATGAGCAGGTTGTCCACCTCATCGACGATAGCGTATTGCGGCTCGCGCTGCACACACTGCGCCAGGTCCACCACCATATTGTCACGAAGGTAGTCGAACCCGAACTCACTGCTGGTGCCGTAGGTGATATCAGCCTCATACGCTTCTCTGCGGGGAACGGGACGGAAATGTCGCCACCGGCTATCCTCAGAGTCATGTTCCGGGTCGTAAAGTCGCGATGGCTGGTGCTCATCCGGCGTCTGTTGCGGGTAGATGCTGGCCACTGTCAGTCCCAGCAGATGGTAAATCGGCGCCATCCAGTAAGGGTCTCGCCGGGACAGGTAATCGTTCACCGTCACCAGGTGACAGCCGCCGGTCAGAGCATTCAGGTACAGGGGCAGCGTGGCCACCAGCGTTTTCCCTTCACCGGTCTTCATCTCGCCGATTTTCCCCTGGTGCAGGACAATACCTCCCATCAGCTGGACGTCAAAGTGGCGCTGGCCGATGGTCCGCTTGGCCGCCTCGCGCACCGCGGCAAAGGCCTCGGGCAGGAGCTGGTCGAGCGTCTCACCGTCTTTCAGGCGAGTCCTGAACTCCTCTGTTTTTGCCCGCAGCCCGGCGTCGTCAAGTTTTTCAAATTCAGGCTCAAGCTGATTTATCTGCTCGACAATCGGCTGTAGTTTTTTCAGCTGCTTTTCGTTGGAATCGACCAGGCTGCCCAGCCACTTAAAAAACCAACTAATAAGCCTGCCCAGCCACTTAAGCATCCTCTTCCTCCCTGATGAGCTCTCGCGCTTTCTCCGCTATATCTTCCCAGACGAGTACGGCCACCTCACCCATGCCATCGATGGCAAATGCGTGCACGGAAGGGGCGGCATTCGCTTGCAGCAGGCACGGTATGCCGTTGCTCTCCAGAAAGCCCTTGATAATCCGGGCTTCGGCCTCGCTGGCGGCCCGGTAGATTGCCACTGTTTTCTTCTGTTTCGTCACCGCTGCTCACTCAAACATGGCACCGATGGACATTCCGGTATGAATGCGATGAATGGCCTCGCCGAGCAGTGGTGCCATGGAGAGAACCGTCATCTTACCCGGTCTTTCCCCATCCTTCACCGGTACGGTATTGGTCACGACCACTTCCTTCACCGGACAGGAGTCAATTTTCTGCATAGCTGGCCCGGAAAAGATGGGATGGGTACAGCAAGCGTATACTTCTTTAGCACCGTTTTTAATCAGCGTCTCAACAACGTTAACCAGCGACCCTGCCGTATCTATTTCATCATCAACGGTGAGCGCGGTCATATTCTTCACCGCACCGATGACGTTCAGCGTCTCCGCCTGGTCATCATTGCCGATACGCCGCTTTTCCATAATGGCCAGCGGAGCGTTTAGTTTCTCAGCCAAATCTCGCGCCCGCTTGGTAATGCCGATATCGGTAGCCACCACCACCAGGTCATCCAAATTCTTACCCTTGAAATAATTGGCCAGCAGGTTCAATGCCGTGAGCTCATCCACCGGGATGTTGAAGAAACCCTGAATCTGCGCCGCATGCAGGTCAGCGGTCAGCAGTCGGTTCGCCCCGGCCACAGTCAGCAGGTCAGCAATAAGCCTCGCGGTTATCGGGACGCGAGGCTGGTCTTTCTTATCGGTTCGCCCGTAGCCGTAGTACGGCACGACGGCGGTAATCCGCTTGGCGGACGCTCGTTTGAGAGCGTCTATCATAATCAACAGCTCAACGAGGTTGTTGCTCACCGGCCTGCATAGCGGCTGGATGACAAAGGTATCACGCTCACGAACGTTCTCCAGAATGCGGACAAAAATGTTCTCGTTGCTGAACTGAAATACCTCGCTCTTCCCCAGAGATATGCCCAGATAATCGACCACCTCCTTGGCCAGTTCCGGATGGGCATTGCCCGTGAATACCTTTAGTTCATCCATCGGCGCCTGTCTCCTTTAGCCACAGCGTTTCAGCACATATAGATTATAGCACGATTAACCGCGTACCTCACTACCATAAGTTTTAATCGCTCTGAACTTGACAACGCGCATTTGAATCTCTATAATAAAAGAAACCCCCCAAAAAAACTTGACACCTTTGGTTATTTCCGTGTATAAAGTACGAGAGCACTCCCCATACAATCGGTGTCATTTACCGTTAAGGTCCAACCTCAATAAATATACTGCCAAGAAAAGCAAGGGTTTTTCTTGATTGCTTAAAATTTGGTTTCCTGTATGCCAAAGTATATCTTTGTAACTGGCGGTGTAGTAAGTTCTGTTGGGAAGGGTGTCACCGTCGCTTCCCTGGGCACCATTCTGAAGAGTCGTCAGCTCAGCGTCATGGCGCAGAAGCTTGACCCTTATCTTAATGTTGACCCTGGAACGATGTCCCCTTACCAGCACGGTGAGGTATTTGTCACCCAGGATGGTGCCGAGACTGACCTGGACCTGGGTAATTACGAACGATTCATTGACGTTGACGTTACCAGGGAATCCAATGTCACCTCGGGACAGATATACAGCGCGGTCATTTCCCGGGAGCGGCGGGGAGATTTCCTCGGCGGCACGATTCAGGTTGTGCCTCATGTCACCAACGAAATAAAGTCGTGCTTCAAGAAAATCGCCGATAAGTCCGGGGCAGATGTTATCCTCATCGAGGTCGGCGGCACGGTGGGCGACATCGAAGGCCAGCCTTTCCTTGAAGCCATACGGCAGATGCGAAACGACGTCGGGCGGGACAACATGCTTTGTGTTCACGTTACCCTGCTTCCTTACCTGAACTCGACCCAGGAACTGAAGACCAAACCAACGCAGCACAGCGTCAATGAGCTACGCCGCATTGGTATCCAGCCCGATATAATCATCTGCCGCAGCGACCTTCCCATCCCGGAGAGCATTCGCGATAAAATCTCGCTCTTCTGCGACGTGGAGAAAGAGGCGGTCATTCCCCTCCCCACCGTATCCACCATTTACGAGATACCGTTATTGCTGGAAGAGTCCAAGCTGGGCCAGTTAATAGTCAACAAGCTTCATCTGCCGGCGAAAAGGGCGAATTTAAAGGAGTGGCGAGACCTGGTGGAAAGGTTCAAAACACCCCATGAGCCGGTAAATATTGCTCTGGTGGGCAAATACGTTGAATTAACCGATGCCTATTTCTCGGTGCGTGAGGCGCTATGCCACGCCGCACTGCACCACAATAGAGAAGTAAAACTCTCCTGGGTGCACTCGGAAGACCTGGAACGCGATGGCTGCGATTCGCTGCTGCGGTCTGCGCAGGGCATCATCGTGCCGGGCGGCTTCGGCATCCGGGGCATTGAAGGCATGGTCAGAGCCGCCAATTATGCACGCACCAATAAAATCCCCTACCTTGGCCTGTGTCTGGGGCTGCATGTAATGGTCATTGACTTTGCCCGTCATGTCCTGAAATTTAAAAGGGCAAATTCCACCGAGTTCGACCCCGATACACCCTATCCGGTGATAGATTTGCTGCCGGAACAGAAGGCAGTGCTCCACAAGGGAGGCACGATGCGCCTGGGTAATTACCCCTGCAATCTGGCCCCCGATACCAATGCCGCTCAGGCTTACGGCCAGCGCCAAATAAATGAGCGCCACCGGCACCGCTATGAGTTCAACAATGAATTTCGCGCCAGGCTGGCAGAGGCTGGTATGGTCTACAGCGGTCTCTCGCCGAATGAAGAGCTGGTGGAAATCTGTGAACTGGCCGAACACCCCTGGATGGTAAGCTGCCAGTTTCACCCTGAATTTGGCTCCCGACCCAGCCGCCCCCACCCGCTTTTCCGCGACTTCATCGGCAGGGCCAAAGATGTGTTGCGGGAAGGCGCACAACCGCCTCTACCTCTGGCCACAGAACAGTGAGGATGCAATGCACTTCTTTACGATATAGCAACCTGTAGACAATAACTCGTCAGCCATGACGGGTTTTCCCGAATTTTAAAATCGCGGTTTTATGATTACCAGACAGTAATTCTTGCCCTTCCGATAAAAAAAGGGGGCATGGGAGTGAGGTGATACGATGAATTTTGAAGAGATGGAAGGCAAAGCGAAGACCGAGCTGCTAACTCTGGCAAAAGAAAAGGGCATCACCAAGCCGGAGAACCTGAGCAAGCAAGATCTTATCCTGCAGATGCTTCAGTCAGATGTGGAACAGGAGGGTCACGTATTCTGCCAGGGTATCCTCGAGATCATGAATGACGGCTACGGTTTCCTCAGACAGGATACGCTTCTGCCCAACCAAGCCGATGTCTATATTTCCCCATCACAGATTCGGCGCTTCAGCCTGCGCAATGGCGATATGGTC
>JABMRL010000068.1 GCA_013202615.1 Dehalococcoidia bacterium | reverse complement strand
TATTATTCACAGTCACATATTTCCGGCGATGGGCTGCGGCGCGTTGAGCAAGAGGCAGAAAAAGCTGCTCATAACCCTTCAGGGGGGAGACATCGGGGAGTACAAGGAATCAGGCTGGTTCATCAGAACGGCGGAAAAACCTTTCATCCACTGGTCTTTGAAAAAGGCGGACCTGGTGCACTGTGTCAGTACCCATATCGCGAAAGCGGCCAAAAAATTGGGCGCCGGGGAAGTGAACGTTGTTCCCAACGGCGTGGATACCGCAATATTTCGCCCCGGGGATAAATATCAGCTCAGGAAAAAGCTTGGCTATGGCCTCAAGGATAAAATCGTGGTCAGCACTTCAAGGCTGACTCCGAAAAACGGCCTGGATTATCTGATAAAAGCGCTGGCACCTTTGGACAATGTCAAACTGATTATTATCGGCGAGGGTGAGCAGAGGAAGC
The DNA here is from genome assembly GCA_013202615.1 of Dehalococcoidia bacterium. Lineage (GTDB taxonomy): Bacteria > Chloroflexota > Dehalococcoidia > Dehalococcoidales > RBG-16-60-22 > E44-bin89. The sequence continues at coordinate 8,360 of JABMRL010000068.1, read as the reverse complement.
ATCTTGAGTCCATGATTCAGGAATTGAAACTGAGCAGCCGGGTTTTCCTGCCGGGTGCTTTGCCGCACCAGGAATTGCCGCAGTATCTGGCTATCGCTGACGTTTTTTGTCGCCCTTCGGTGAATGAAGGTTTTGGCATCTCTTTCATCGAGAGCATGGCCTGCCGTATCCCGACGATAGGTACGGCGGTTGGAGGTATCACCGATATTATCAACCACGGTGAAAACGGTATTCTGGTGCCACCTGAAGATACGAAGGCCTTATCCAGAGTTCTCAATAGAGTTATCGAAGATGATAGTCTGTCAAGGAAGATTGCAGAAAAAGGTTTTCAGACGGTAAAGCAAAAATTCACCTGGGAAAAAGTATTGCAGCAGATGGAAAATGTATATCAGGGGCTATCTTCGTAACCATCAGCTTTGGGATTTATAAGCACTGGCGCTTCACGTCTCGAGTAGAGAAATGAAAATACTTATCAGCACACCGATTTTCCCTCCGGAAATAGGAGGACCGGCTACCTACACGATGGAGGTGGCACAGCGTCTTCAGGAGAGAGGCCATGAAATACGCATCGTGGCGTTTACCGACGTAAAACCACAGGTGGAAAATTTAGAAGTCATTCCGGTAAGAATCCGGTATCCCATACTCGGCACGTTCCTGAGGCAGACAAAGTTCTTTTTCACATTATTATCTTCGGTAAAAAGTATGGACTTGATTTACCTGCAGGACCCGGTGGTGGTCGGGGTAGCTTCGCTGCTGGTCGGGAAGCTCGTTAGAAAGCCGCTGGTGCTCAAGTTCGTTGGCGACTCAATATGGGAAAAGGAGTACAGTCTCCGGCGGACGGATAAAAACCTGGACGAATTTTCAGGCTCATCGCAAAAGAACTTGAAACTGAAACTACAGATTTCCCTGCTTAAATTTGTATTCAACCATATGAGTCGCATCATTGTCCCTTCTTTTTACCTTCGTGACATACTCATTAAGCATTACGGGGTAAAGCCTGACAGGATAGCCGTGGTGCACAATTCGGTTGATGCCAGAGCCATAGAAAGGCCAACGGGTTCACATAAGCAGCGAAACAATAAGCAAATCATATCGATTGGCCGTATGGTAAGGCATAAGAGAATAGACGGCATTATTACCACACTGAAAGAACTTTGTAAAAAATTCCCTGGCACCAGCCTTGCACTCGTTGGCGATGGCCCGGAAAGAAAGCCCTTGGAGCGGTTAGCGGAAAATCTGGGGGTTACTCAGTCTGTACGATTTTACGGCAGCATTGAACATGAAAGAACGCTTGAATTGCTGAGCGAGTCTGACGTGTTTATGCTCAATTCCATCTATGAAGGGTTGCCCCATACCGTTATTGAAGCGATGAATTGTTCCGTTCCGGTAGTGGCAACCAATATACGTGGTACGAACGAAGCCATCGACGATGGCAGAACTGGGCTCCTGGTTTCTCTAGATAATGAAGAAGGCTTTGCCAACCAGATAGGCAGGCTATTTGAAGACAGGCAATTGTCGAAGCAACTGGTGAAGAAGGCACTGGCAGCAGTAGCAGAAAAATTCAGCTGGGAAAATAATCTGGTTAAACTGGAAACGGAGCTGGAAAAAGCCATATGAATGTCTTGATGATAAGTTTAGACCCGACATTAGCCATGGGTGGTGACAACATCGTCGGGGATAGCCAGAGAAGGCATATCGCTTACGGCGAACATCTTACCGGACTGTTTATCGTCGTTATGGGTGCTAAAACCAGGGACCTGAGGCCACAACGCCTGTCTGATAATGTAACAACGCTGCCAGTATCGTGCAGAGAACCATTCTCATATATCTGGAACACTTACCAATCATGCCTCGGTATCTGCCGGGCAAATAAAATCGACGTTATCGCAGTGCAAGACCCTTTTCTTACCGGCTTCATCGGCTATTTGCTGAAAAGAAAGCTGGGAATTCCTCTGGCCGTACAACTTCACGGTGATTTTTTTGATAACCGGCACTGGCTTAGAGAGAATTATAAGAATCCTTTCTTCAACTTTTTTGGGAAATGGCTTATAAAGCGGGCTGATGGCATAAGAGCAGTTAATTATGGAATAAAGCAAAAACTGGCGGGTTACGGGTTGCCGGAACATAAAATATGGGTTGTGCCATCGCCGGTATTTCTGACTAAATTTGAGCAGTGCTCAACGGAAAAGATAGACGATATACGTAAAAGGTATACTTTGGTCGAAGGCATGACCATACTATTCGTCGGCTATCTGACCAAGGCAAAGAATATTTCAAATCTGCTACGAGCAGCTAAGATAGTCACCGAGAGATATACAGATGTTAAGTTCTTGATCTGTGGTGAAGGGGAGGAAAGAAAAAACCTCGAATATTTGTCTCAGGAGCTGGGCCTTGAAAATAACGTTATCTTCACCGGCGAGATACCGTATGATAAACTGCCGGAATACTATCATGCGTGTGATATTTTTGTATTGCCATCAAACCACGAGAGCTTTGGCCTGGTTCTACTGGAAGCAGGGATGGCCGGGAAACCGGTAATTACTACTGACACGTCCGGACCCAGAGATATTGTGGTCGATACGGTTACAGGATTTTTAGTTCCACCGCAAAACCCGGAGGAGCTGGCCGCCCGAATATCGACCCTGATTCAACAACGGGAGTTAGCCAGACAGATGGGAAAAAATGCACACAAGCATATAGCATCCAGTTTCGATACTGAGGCGGGAATCAAGAAGGTGATTGATATGTGGGCTGACACAATTCAGCTTGCCACCGACAGGAGAAAAGAGCAATAAATTTGATTTTACTTGCTGCGGTGAACCGCCGTTTGGGAAACGATGTTTAAAACCAGTAAGGTTGGGGATAGTAATGCTCTGGTTAATCACTGATGTCGATACCGAGTTTGACTGCGTTCGCTTTTCGGGAAAGCCGAGATACACGGGTGACCCTGGCCTAACCGAAGGTGTGCCACATTTACTGGAGTTTTTCGATAAATTCGGCCTGAAGGCTACCTTTCACATTCAGGAGCAGAGCGATCCGGAACAGAGTATCTTGCTGCGTTATCCTCAAGTCTATGACTCGGTGCAGAAATCCGGGCAGGAGATATCTGTCCATGTGCATACCAAGGAAGCTGATTATGAAACTCGCAAATTTGAAATAACGGCTGCAGTTAATCGGCTGAGAGAACAAGGATATGATATTCTGACGTTTAAAGCGGGCTGGTATTTCAGCAATGAGAGCACGATAGAAATCCTGGAGGAACTGGGGATTAAGTATGATTGCTCGCCACTGAAGAATTCCGTGGTCGGTTCGGTAAGGTGGTATGATATGCCGGACTCACCGTATAATCCCAGCTATAACGATATTACAAAAATAGGTAATGCTAAAATACTGATGATTCCGATCACCAATACGCGACTCGGAATAACGGTACATGAAAACAGATATTATGAGCCGGAATTGATGAGGCGGGGTACGGAGGCTCTAGCAGCTGTAGCCGAGGAGATGTCTGAGCCAGTTATCCTTTATTTCACCACCCACTCCTGGAAACCGATTGAAACTGACGGGTCGGGATTTAGAGATTGGGAAGTCGAACGGCGCAATGAGTTCTTCAGTTTTCTGTCCAATTACAAGGTGGAATCGCTCACCGTCAGTGAAGCCGGCAAACGCTGGCAAGAGAGTAACTATAAGCCCTACTTCCTGAACCTTCCCGATCTGCTGGGCACTTATCGCTCGATATTTAACCCATTGCGGCATTTCTGGCTGGTGAAAAATGTGCTTTCACGCCTCTATACAGTAAAATACTACATATCTGGTGAGCCTTGAGAAATTAGCAATGAAAGTTATCGTTATCGGATTGGATGGCGCTTCCTTTGACCTTATCGACCCGTGGTTGAATGCTGGTAAATTACCTCACCTCCAGCGTCTGATAAAACAGGGGGTTAAAGGGAGGCTAAAAAGCTGCCTGCCACCAACCACTTCACCCAACTGGAAATGCTACGCTACCGGAAAGAACCCAGGAAAACTTGGTATTTTCTGGTGGGAAAACATTGACTTCCAAAATAAACGCGTCTACATTCCAACAGCTCGTGCCCATGCCAGGGAAATCTGGGACTATATTTCAGAGAGCAACCGGAAAGTGGGTATCATGAATATGCCGTTAACTTACCCACCGAGAAAAGTGAACGGCTTCGTTATCGCCGGCGGGCCGGATGCTCCAGAGAAAAACTACACCTATCCCAAGGAACTGGAAACCAGATTAAGAAGGGAGTTTGGCTATAAGGTTCATCCCGTGGTCAGGACCAATTGGTGGCAGTCCAAGGAGGCGATCGAAAAAGTAATCGCATTGATCGAAAAGCGATTTTCAGTTGTCAAAACGCTGGCACGGGAGTATAAGCTTGATTTTCTCCATCTGACGATATTCTATATTAACAGCCTTCATCATGATTTGTGGAACGACGATAGCGTGGCACAAGCTTGGCAGACGATTGACCGGAACATAGGTTATCTCCTGGAGGAGTTCAAGGAGAGCAACTTTATCATTATGTCCGACCACGGCTCAAATGAAATCCATCAGGTGTTTTATATCAATACCTGGCTGGAGAAGCAGGGTTATCTTAAAATCAGAAGCAGTGTTTGGCTTCCCCGGTTGCTGTATCGGATGGGTCTAAATGAAAATAATTTGTTCCGCATCGCGCAGAAACTACATTTGAGCCAGGTTATAAAAAAGATGGTGCCAAAGAAAGTCCTGAATAACATACCATCGGCTATCGGTACTGTGGAGATGGAGCGCAAAACAGACAAGATAGTATGGGAGAAGAGTAAAGCGCTGGGTAGTGGACAAGGCCCTCTTTACCTCAACTCGGATGAAGCAGCATTGAAGGAAGACCTGGTACAGAAACTGGAGGATTTAACCAATCCGCTCACCGGCCAGCGAATCTCCCGCCATGTGTATCGGAAGGAAGATATCTATAAAGGAGATTTCCTTTCCGAGGCACCAGACATCATCATCGACCAGTCTCCTCATACCCATATCCGCGGCAGCATCGGCAACAAGAATATCTTTGAACCACAACAACGATGGCGTGCTGAGAACACCACTGAAGGCATTTTCATCGCCAGTGGCCCTGACTTTATAGAGGGTATAGAGGTGAAGAACGTCTCCATTCTCGATATAGCACCCACGATATTACATCAGATGGACATTCCAGTGCCTGCTGATATGGATGGGAGGGTGCTGACCGAGATATTAAGAGAGACCCCTGTTGGCGACTAGCGCATAGATACCAGGATTAAAAAGGAGTACGATGACTGAAAGACCAACGCGTCTCTGCTACGTGCTGCCAGAATTCAGCCACGATATTTGTTCACACTTATATCACACGTGGGAGCTTTTAGAAGATTTAACCCATAGAGTAAAAATTTACCTCTTTGTGGAGCGCGCCGCTGAAACCCCCAACCTTAAATTTGCGGAGCATGTCTATGTTCAGAGGTTCACCCGGTTCCCGTTTCGGCTGTTGGAAAGGTTTTTAATTTTTTCCCTGATTAGATTACGGGGTTATAGAAATTTTTATGTCCACATCTCACATTTTAGTTCTCTGCTTGCAGCGGTAGTTGCACGGCTCAGCGGGGGGCGGGCATATTACTGGAATTGTGGATTAAGAAGTGTCTCAGCTAATGAACGGCGGTCATTCCGTAGCAGAATGCGACAGAAATTCCTGAACGACTGTGCTTTTCGCTTAAACCTGAAGATGATAAATTACCTCGTTACCGGGACTCCTCTTATGGCAGAGCACTACTCCCAGAATTACGGCATTAGCGTTAATAAAATTAAGGTAATCCCAAACTCGATAAATCTGGCGAGATTTCAACCCGGGAATTACGATTGTGTGAAGATCAGGGAAGAGCTCGGTGTACCAGAGGGCAACAAGGTCGTGCTCTTTGTACACTGGCTTTCGGAAAGGAAAGGTGCACACTATCTGACTGAAATCATCAGTAAGGTGAGCGATAAAAATCCACATACAACCCTTATTATTATCGGTGACGGGCCTTACCATGCTAGATTGGCGCAGGAAATAAATAATACCGGGCTGGCGAAGTATGCCCGGATAACCGGTGGTGTGCCCAATACAGAAGTGTCCAGATATTATGCTATCGCCGACCTCTTCATCATGCCCTCAACCGATGAAGGATTTCCACGGGTGCTGCTTGAAGCGATGGCGATGGGGGTTCCTTTCGTGGCCAATGACATTGGTGGGGTGAGAGATATCGTAACCGCACGACAGCTGGCTTTTATCAGTCCGGTTGGTGATATCGCTTTGTTCAGTGACAATATTATCAGGTTACTCAATGATGACAAGATGAGAGACGAGCTAAAGGCAGAGGGATTTGCCAAAGTCAAAGAATTTGAGAAACAGGCGGTTGCCGACCTGTTTGCCAAAATGATAGCGGCAAAATAAAAATATTAACGATAAAGGATTGCCGATGAGATTAAAGAAGAAAAAGCCCAATATTATCTTTATCGTCATTGATGCGCTACGACCCAGGAATTTAGGCTGCTATGGATACGCCAAACCCATCTCACAGAACATCGATAAGTTGGGTGAGGAAGGGCTATTATTCAAGAATGCCTATAGCTGCACAAACACCACAGACCCATCCTTAACCAGTATATTTTCCGGGAAATTCTGTCGTTCGCATGGCATAATGAAGCACGGCGCCAGTCTCCAGTCAGATGAGGTGCAGGCCTTCCTGAAGTCCACTCAAACGCTCCCCGAAATATTGAAGCTTAATGGTTACCAGACTTATGCCATCGATTGGCTGGGGCGCTGGCACGCCAGGGGCTATGATTACTACAGTGGAATCCTCAAGACAGCGGGCCAGTGGGGTGGGGAGCGTCTGACATACGGACAGACAAGAGAATACGCAATGAATTTGGCAAAAACCAGTTTCTTCAAACGAGTTTCTTCTCTTAAATCTAAAATTTCAACCTTTATAAAGCAGCCGAAGATCACACCCAGAACTGAGACTTATGGCGATGCCACTGCGGTTACTCAAAAAGCAAGAGAAATCATCGGGGAGAATTTCGACCAAAGTTTCTTCTTGTTTATCCACTACTGGGATACCCATTTCCCATATAACAGCCCGACTTCTATTAAAGAAAAACCTGGCACACTTGACCGTGATGATAGAGAGCAGTTGGAAAGGGTTAAAAGCAAGGATAAAAAGAAACTGATTGAATTGTCAGGAGGTGTTAAGAAGGTGCTTGGTATGTACGAGGAATCAATCGCCTTTGTTGACCAAGAAATAGGCCACCTTATCGAAACACTAAGACAAAAGGGAATCCTGGAAAACACCCTTATCATTTTAACCGCGGACCATGGTGAAAGCCTGACCGAGCACGATATCTACTTTGACCACCATGGCTTATACGATGAGACAATTCACGTCCCACTTATCATGAAATACCCCGGGTTACCTCGTGCCAAAGTGGTGAAAGGTTTTGTCCAGCACGTCGATATAATTCCCACCATATTTGATATTTTGAATATTAAAGGTGGGTTTGGATATGACGGGGAGAGCTTATTGCCCTTAATTTATGAAAATAAGCAATTACGCTCCGTGATTTATGCTGAAGAAACTCATACCCAGCGGAAACAAATGATTACTACACATAAGTTGAAATACATTCGTGCGCAATCGGAACAGGACGCGGTATGCAAATACTGCGGAGAGGTGCATGGTGGCGGAATTGAGGAATTATACGACCTTGAGAAAGACCCCGGAGAAACCAAGAATGTTATCACGGAGCGCCCTGGTGAAGCGGCGAAGCTGGAGAAAAAGCTTTCCGAATGGATAAGTAACACTGAAAGCAACAGGAAAAAAGCGATGCTCAGGGGAAGAATCGGTCTGCTGAAACGGCAGCAGAAAATCTAGTGCAGAGCAGACCTGTGCAAAATAGTTAACATAAAATATTACGCTGACATGGAAGTTTATTACGACAAACAAAATAAAAGGCTGGTCTACACTGGAGAGGCTGCTACCCCGGATTTCTGGGATAGAATGTTCGATAGTGAAAATTTCAAAAAAAGCATTGAAAGAGGCAAGGACGATTGGTTCGTTCTGAAAACATTAAAAAAATATATGCCTGACAAAAAGGGGCGCATCCTCGATGGAGGGTGTGGTGGAGGGCGAATAGTCTACTGTATGCACGTTCATGGCTACGAAAGTGCAGGAGTAGACTCAGCTTCAAAAACCATTGCCAAGCTCAAAGAATTGTTTCCTGAGCTTAATGTTAGGGTGGGAGACGTGTGTAACTTGGAAACCCCGGACGACCATTTTACTGCCTACTGGTCAATAGG
>JABMRL010000067.1 GCA_013202615.1 Dehalococcoidia bacterium | reverse complement strand
CCCTGCTTACGTAGGGCGACGGCGCTCTTACCGTGATTTCAGTACTTTCTTCGATGAGGGTGCCGGACTTGGTAACGGGATTCCCCCCGGCCAGCACCTCGCCGGCCATGATAAGCGCCTGGGCTTTGGCACGGCTTTCCGTCAACCCCCGCTCCACCATCAGCGTATCAATGCGCTTCTTGGCCACGATTAGAGTTTAGCACAGTCAGCACTCTGCTTTCAGTGATTAAAGTAACAAAAAAGAGGGCTTTCGCCCCCCTTTTAAAATTATTTTCAGATTACTTTACTTCTTTTTCTTCAGTCGTTTCGCCCTGGTTTTGGCCCTTTTCTTCGCCAGCTTGGCTTTCTGCTTTGCCACCTCAAGCTGGACTGCCTCAGGGGCAGGCGGTGGTGCGGTTGCTGCGGTCTCCTGCTCTTTCTTTCTATGGACGCGCTTAATTATCATCATGGCCAAGTAGCGGCCAAAGTAGCCGACAAATCCCGCCGCCAGCACTATTCCCACCCATTTTAGTATATCCATATAGTCCATATGGGAGTATTATAGCAGATTATATTTTTATCTGGACGCACCTGTAGCAAGCTCCCAAAAAACCGGGTTGACAACGAGCGAACAGGAATTTAAGATTAGTGTCAATACAAAGGAGATTACAGGTTAAAGAAAGAGGTCGAGCAATGCCAGCAAGAAAGACCAGAAGATACATCGCACTGGTAGTGATAATGAGTGTGCTCACACTCGCCAGCGGGGGTTCCACGATAAGTCAGAAATAGTCTTCGAGTTCGCGTTATTTACCCGGCTTCTCCAGGCCAATTCGCTCATAAAATCTCTCCGGTATCAGTTCCGGCTTTTTATAGAAATAAAGTCGGCACGGAGCATCCGGGTCGGGGTCATATTCAGCCAGTCTGGTGGGAGAGCCGGTTGCCTTCATGGGCATAAACTCCGACCAGTAACAGCAATGCACGCAGTAATACGGAACGTCCTTCATATTCTAGGACCACGGATACGCTTTTTTCGTCTTTCCAAGGTTGAAAGGCGGCCCTGTTCTCGGTGAAGTCTTATCTAATTCACCCGTCCTTCTCATCCTGCCGCCGCTGCCACAGGGGTCGCATTCAATCACATATCTGTCTGCCTCTTCCCACACTTTTATAGTGCCCGTTTCTCCCGGCCCGGAGCGGTGAGCCCTCATCTGCTCGGTATACCACTGCACCTGTTGTTTCACTGTTTTCAGGCCCTTGAGCTGGCCGAAGAATGCCAGCGAAATCTTTTCGTTGGTATATCCGAGCACTTCAGGGAGCTTCTCCTCGCCGCAGTTGTCACTTATCCAGGTAAGAAAGGCATAAGACCAGTCGCAGTAGACATCGTGGATTCCCTTCACTTCATTTTGAACATAATCAATCAGCTTCAATGCCGTCTCTTTATCTCCGGCTTTGACGGCGGCCCGCAGCCTATCATAGGTGCTGATACCCAGCTCTTCCACCGGCTCATCCACACGCATCAGTCTTCCCAACGGCTCAGTGGTCAGTTTTAACATGGCCTGCCTCCTTTTTCTGTATATCTCATCTCGCCTGATAATGCCCCTATTATAGCAATATTCTGGTTTCTCTATATAACAATTGCTTCTTTGGTGGCTCAGTGATAAAATCTCCCTGTCTTCGGAAAATAATTCACGCCTGAAGGAGCAACCGGAATGAAACTGGAAGGGAAAAAAGCCGTTGTTACCGGTGGCGGCACCGGTATCGGGAAAACCATCGCTCTGGAATTTGCCAGCGCCGGAGCTGACATCGCCGTCTGCAGTCGCACCGTCGAAACCATCGAGCAAGTGCGCGACGAGATAATAGCTATGGGAAGAGACTCCCTGGCGATAGCAATGGACGTGCGCGTCAAGGAACAGGTGGATAAGATGGTACAGAAAGTAATTGACGAATTTGGACGTATTGACATCCTTGTGAATAACGCCGGCATAAACCGCCCCACACCGATACTTGATTTAACCGAAGATACCTGGAACCTCATACTTGATACCAACCTCAAAGGCCTCTTCTTCTGTACCCAGGCCGTAGCCAGGCATATGGTGAAACAAAAGTCGGGGAAAATTATAAATATATCTTCGACGGCCTCATTAGGGGGCAATGACCCGGGGCAGGCAGCCTATGCAGCTTCAAAAACCGGCGTGAACGCATTTACCAAGGCGTGCGCCCGCGAGTTCGGCCCCTACGGAATAAATGTCAATGCCATAGCTCCCGGGCGAATTCTAACCCCGCTGATTTACGCCAGCCGGACACCGGAACAGGTGAAAAGATTAATCGAAGTAGGTATAAGCGCTTCCGTCCTGGGCCGGCTGGGCACTACGGAAGAGATAGCTCATCTGGCGCTGTTCCTGGCCTCAGCCGATGCCGACTTCATCACGGCGGAAATCATTGCCTGCAACGGTGGCAGGACCAATCTGATGGCATAAGGTTGATGAAGCAAAGTCAACCGGTTAATGGTTCAGTGTGGACAGGGTT
>JABMRL010000066.1 GCA_013202615.1 Dehalococcoidia bacterium | reverse complement strand
GGAAATCAAGATAGCCCTGCCCAAAGGGCGACTTCTAAATAAGACCGCCAGTCTGGTGCAGGCGGCCGGGTGGGGAATGGACGGTTACCACGAGCAGGCGCGCCTGTATCATCTGAAATCAAGCGCTTATCCCAATCTCTCCGCGAAGATGTTCCACGAAAGGGATATCCCGATTCAGGTGGCCATTGGCAACTATGACCTGGGAATTTGCGGGCGCGACTGGGTAGAGGAGCTGCTGGTGAAATACCCCAGCAGTGCTCTGGTCAAAATCAGGGACCTGGACTACGGGACGGGCAGCCTCTATATGATGGCGGGGCTCGCTGATATGTCGATGGATGCTCTGCGATGTAAAGCCGGGCGGGGTACCGTCCGTATTGTCAGCGAATATGCCAACCTGGCCGAATCGTTTGCTCTGAAAGAGCGATTACGCCGATTCAGCGTCTTCCCGGTATGGGGTGGGGCGGAAGCCTACCCACCGGAGGATGCCGACCTGGCACTCATCAGTGGCCGGAACGGTGATGAAAGCAGCGGTATGGGGATGACACCGGTAGCCAGAGTCCTTGATTTCAGTGCCTACCTCATTGCGAACCGTAGTAGCTGGGAGGCCAAGGACCTCGACCGGGTGGTCGCTTCGATATGTGAGAGTTGTGATCGTCTGCCCGCTGATGAAGGAATTCAAAAAGAACTCGAGATAAAAAAAGAAAGAGCACATACGGTTCAGAGGGCTGAAGACGGGCTTATCAGAATCGCCTTGCCCGATGGCCACCAGCAGGCGCCCATGCTCCAGTTACTGGAGAAAGCGGGCATTGAGATTGAAGATTATCCCTCGCCAACCGGGAATCGACGGCCGTATATCGTCAATATCGAAGGTGTCGCCGCCAAGGTGATAAGGCCGCAGGATATGCCGTTGCAGGTGGCCAACGGCAATTTCGACCTGGCAATTACGGGACGGGACTGGCTCACGGACCACCGGTACCAGTTCCCCTCCAGCCCGGTGAAAGAACTCCTCGACCTCAAGTCGGGGAAGGTAAGGCTGGTGGCCGTTGTCAGCCGGAAGCTGCCGGTTAATAATGCCGCTGACCTGAGGAAGTTCATCGGGGAAAGCACGGCGCCATTTCGGCTTGCCTCCGAATATGTTAATATTGCCGACAGATATGCCAGGGACAATCACTTTGGCAGGTACCGGGTGATTCCCACCTGGGGTGCCACGGAGGCCTTTCTGCCGGATGATGCCGACCTGCTCATTGAGAACACCGAGACCGGGGGGACTATCGCGCGGCATAACCTGAAGATTATCGACACTCTTTTTGAATCAACGGCCTGCATTATCGGCAACACTCGAATTAAAACAGGCTCGGCGAAGGGCGAAAAAGCGAAATTCATTGTCGAGACCATTCGCGCTGCCGTGGAGGATGAGTAATTTGAGAAAAATCGAGGGGTTTGATGCTGCTCGTAAAGCGCTGTCACGCCTCACGCCGGCGGAATCCTACCCGGTGTCAGCCGCGTTGAAACATAAGCTTGAGGAGATGTTTGGCACTGCTGACCCGGAACAGGCGGTTAAGGTTATTATCAACGAGGTGCGCCGGAGGGGAGATGCGGCTATTTTCGACCTGACAGCGAAGATAGACGGCATCAAACTGACAGCGCTGGAAGTTCCCAGAGATGAACTTTCTAAAGCTTATAAAGAAGTTGGCGATGAGCTTATCTCGGCGCTGAAGCTGGCAGCGGAGCGAGTTAATGCCTTTCATACTGCCCAGAGAGATAATATATGGCACGAGCTGGCCAATGGGGATGTCGGGCAGCTGCTGAGGCCTCTGGAACGGGTTGGCATATATGTCCCGGGGGGAACCGCTTCGTATCCTTCAACGGTGTTGATGACGGTGGTGCCGGCCAAAGTGGCGGGGGTGAAAGAAGTGATTCTGGTCACACCGCCGGGGAAAGATGGTGCGGTGCCACCGGCAACGCTGGCCGCTGCCGACATTGCCGGCGTTGACCGGGTTTTCCGAATCGGCGGGGCGCAGGCGGTAGCGGCTCTGGCTTACGGCACGGAATCCGTGCCCAGAGTGGACAAGGTCTGCGGGCCGGGCAACATCTTCGTGGTTCTGGCGAAGAAACTGGTTTATGGAGCGGTGGCTATCGATGGGCTCCAGGGACCCAGCGAGGTGATGATTATCGCCGATGATACGGCGAATCCCGGGTACTGCGCCGCCGACCTTCTGGCGCAGGCGGAACACGACCCGCTGGCCTCGGCGATACTGGTAACGACCTCGCGCGCACTGGCGGAAGAAATCGACCGGGAATTGAAGAAACAGATAACAGGCCTGTCACGCCAATCAGTAATAGACGAGTCTCTGAAAAGGGGCGTGATTGCGCTTGTTGACAGCCTTGAGGAGGCGGTGGAACTGGCTAACTTATATGCGCCGGAGCACCTCTCTTTGATGGTAAAAGATGCTGGCACTCTCCTGAAAAAGGTGACCAGTGCCGGCTGTGTGCTCATCGGTGATGCGGCAACGGTGGTGCTGGGCGACTATATCGCCGGGCCGAGCCATGTCCTGCCCACCGGCGGGACCGCCCGTTTCAGTTCACCACTTAACATAACAGATTTCATCAAGTTCATCAACACAATCGCTATCGACGAGGCGGGGATGAAAGAGCTGGGCCGGGCGGCAGCATTGCTGGCGAGGGCGGAAGGGCTTGACGCCCACGCCCGGGCGGTAGAAAAACGCCTGGAACAGGACTAGCCTTCAATTTCGCTTCTGACATTTGACATATTGTCATAACTTGTTCAAAATGGTCATAAGACGGTCTGTATTGGATAGGGGAGAAGAAGTTGGCTGATTCGCATGAGATAAATACCAGGAGCTCGCTTTTGAAGGAACTGGGGTCGGAGTTGGACGCCGATATAGTGGGCGTGGCGGCTCTGGGCGACTGGAAAGGGACCAGGCTGGAGGAAACGGCACTGCGGCTGCTGCCGCAGGCGAAATCGGTGGTAGTCCTGGCGATGGAGATTTATCCGGAGGTTCTGGACCTTACCTCTCCGGAAAGAGTAACCGGGGCGGCCTCGGCAAATGATTTGTATGCCCAGAATACCAACTACATTAACGGCAGACTGTCCAAGGCGGCTTATGATGTCGCTAAAACGTTTCGCCAGAGCGGACTAAAGTCGCTGCCGCTTCCGGCCGAGGGTTGTCCTATGGATAACCGCTTTCAGGACGCGGTGTTCTCGTACAAACATGCTGCTGAAGCGGCCGGG
>JABMRL010000065.1 GCA_013202615.1 Dehalococcoidia bacterium | reverse complement strand
TAAGCTAATTAAAACACTATTGTCTCAGCCAGCCCAACTGGAGCTCAATAACCGATAACCTTTCGGAAAACATCACCTGTGGGGAAATCCCCACAGGTGATTTATTTGGCATCACTCCCGGTTCTACCTACAGCGGTGGCACCTACCAGCTGCTTTCCCACGAGACCTTGGAATGGGATGCGGGGTGGACGGTAACCCCTGAATTTTACGGTGAAGCAACACAGCGTTAGAATAAAGGTGATTATTTACGAAAGCTTAACGGAACCTTTACGAAATCTTTATTTTTTTTACGCCAATCTTTATACCTGCGTGTTACAGTTATAGTAGAACAAAAAAGGATAAAAACGGCAGATGAGGGAAATACTTAATATAATCTTCACCCGGGCATTCCGTTTCAAGCGTGCGCTTACGCTGATTGCAGTAGTGGCGACATGCCTCGCTGCTTTCATGGCCGTAAGAGGCATCATGCCGTTTATGCCCGTTTTCGGCACCAGTATGGAGCCCGAACTCCACGCCGGAAACCTCATACTGATAAAAGACAAGGATGCGGCGGACGTCAAGGTCGGCGACATTATCGTTTATAACGTCCCCTCAGCCATACAGGATTTCTATAATTACCCGCCGATAGTCGCCCACCGTGTGATTGAGGTGCGTGAGACCCAATACGGCACTGCCTGGCGCACCAAAGGTGATAATTCCGGTGAGGACCCTTTCACGGTTCGCGCCAATGACCTGCGGGGCACGGTAAGCCACCAGATTCCTTTCGTGGGCTTCCCCTTCCTCTTCCTGCAGAGCCAGCAGGGGTTGATGTTCGTTTTAGTTGCCCTGTCTCTTTTTGCCCTCTACCTCTATGCCAGTGAAATCAGCCGCGGCGGGCAGAAGATACATCACGGCATATTTGCGCCGGTTATCAGAGAGACCGCGCGTGATACCGAATCGCTGGCCCAGCGGATGGATGGCACCGAAAAAGTGATGTCCCAGACGCAGGAAGCGCTGAGCAGTTTCGCCACCGCCATGTCAGAGTATGCCGAGCACCTGAGGAGCCACACCAGCGCTATCCAGGGGCTTGCCGAGGCGTCTCATGAACTCAAACGGGGAGCCGCCGAGCAGAACAAAGTCCTCGGGCACATCGCGGAGGCCCTGCAGCAGAGGAAGCCGTCCACCGGGGAAGCACCGTCTCCAGAGAAACCAGCCGCGCCGGCACCGGAGAAGACGAAATACCCCCCGGGCTGTGTTAAAAGCAGGGAGCATGCCGGGGTGGGGCGGGACATCTTCGGGGCCGCTTAAACCCGGCCTGATATCACGGAAGCCTGTTTAAGTATAGACCGCAACCACCACCGCATCTCCGGGGTTATAATCATCAAAGAAGATGACCGCCACCTTCCGTCCGGCAGTCATTTCCCCGGTGGGGATATTACGGGCCACGGCGATACCTTCCAGATAAGCTTTATAACTGCCAGTCAGTTGCACGGTCGCCGTGTAATTAACGGAACTGAAACTCTGCAAGACGCCTTTTCTTAAACTCAATTTAACTGTCCTTCCACAATCGCGATTACACTGCGCCCAGCTGCAAACGCTGGCGGTATTCTCCGCGGCGGGGACTGTAAACGAGAACAAAGCCAAGCACCCGCCGCTTTGCCATATTCAGCCCCGCCCGATTGTCCGTGATATCAATGACATCGTAGAGTTGCTGGCCGCAGTTGACCGGAACCAGCATGGTGCCGCCGGCCGATGCTAACTCCGCCTGCCTCAGGTAAGCATCGCCACGCTCCTGTGCTCCGGCCACAGTGTCGATATTCCCATCTTCCAGCTGTCTCAGCCTATCGTACAGCCGGTCTATCTGGTCCCAGCCAAAACGGTCAACCACAATCATCTCATCGCTGCCCGCGTCATAACCCTCCACCTGAACACGGTTGAGCTCCCAGCCTCCGAGGCGGTATCTCCCTTCCAGAACCGGGTGTTCCTCTCCATAGCTGTACACGGAGCTATCTGACGCCTGCGGGTTCACAATGCGGGCAGTCGCGCCTTCGACGAATATCACATCAGGAACAAAAGAGAGCAGCTTCCGGATAACCGTCTCACCGGCGTTACCGGAATTGATGGTGAAGTCGGGATAGAAACCGGTGATGACTGATGACTGTGATTCAACCTCTAGCTTCAGCCCCACCCGCGCCAGGACGAAGGCGAGGATATCCTTTACGTTCATTTCTTCGGAGTCCCGGTTCCAGCGGAACTGGTGCCTGGCCCTCCAGCCGGCGATGGCCTCCCAGCTATCCAGGGACTGCAGCACGAGGCTGGCGGCGCCACCAGCACTGGTATGCTCATAACTTTCAAGACAATAAGCCTGCCCGGCGCTGACCTCATCGCCATCTCCCGTCCGGTAACCGGGGCTGAAGTCCAGCTGGCAGCCGATGTCAAGAACGGCCAGTTCTCCCTGCCCCGGCGAGGCGTATTGCCCGGCATCGTTTCTCAGCTCCACGGTGAGTTTTCCCGATGTCTCTCCCGCTTCCTGCCTTACCGCGAGCACGTCACCGGTCAGGTCAAGGCTCTGTACGGTTGCTCCGGCGCGCCAAACACCTGCCGGGCAGGAAAGCCAGCCGTAGTCGCCGTGGTGTGCTATGGCCAGGCCGTACTCAGATGATAGATTGAACGGGACCGGTTCCCGCCACAGATTATCCGTGAACTTGGCACCCGGGACCGTATGCGACCAGAAAGGACGCTGGTAAGTCTGGCTGCCGGAAAACTTCTCCACAAAGAAACCACGGTAGACATCCGGTTTATCCAGAAACGGCTGCAGGTATTCAAATTCGCCGCCCGAGGGCGCCGATGCCAGCTCCTTCAAAGCCGACCAGCTTCCTGCTGAAACATCGCCGCCGTCGCCGTAAACGAGCGACCACAGTTTGAAATTGCCCGATGCATCCCGTCCGGTAACGAGCAGGTTCCAGTCACTCCCGTAAACGGCAGCGATGCCGGCAAGGTCACCGGTGCTTTTATCCCAACTGGAGCGCGGCTGCCACTGACCGCTGATGTTCTTTTTTACATACAGCGTCGCCTGGTCAGCGAAGAATATGGCCAGGTCACCGCCCGGTTTATAGGCAGCCGCCAGGCCACCGATATTGGTCGTCGGGGAGTAATCAATAACCTCCGGACTACCCCAGTTGGCACCGTAATCGGTGCTCTTTATCCGCTGAATCTTGCGGTTCACGCCATCTATCCAGAAAATGGAAACCTCAGCTCCCAGCGAGGCACAGGCAACAGCGGCCGCATTGAGCTGGCCGGTGTCAGTCCACTGGCTGAAGTCACTGGAAGGGCCGGGGCTGGCCACCCTCTGGCGATAGAGCTTGCGGGAGTCACCAGGCAGGGTTACCCTGACACGAATAAGAGAGCCATCGCCGGGCATGGTCACGGCATGGTAATAATCATCCTCGGCGCCGGTATACAGCCTGGCCCAGTCATACCTGACCACGCCGGCAACCTTGTTTCTGGCTTCCACTTTAACATAGGGAATGGCGGTGGCTTCTTTCTGGGCCGCAAGCAATGTCAATGTCAGGTCACGCATTTTTCCCTCTCATACCAGTGCCGCCAGAATATCCGGCAGCGATTTATTTCCCTTCCGGTAATGCCCGGCAAGGTGATTGGCGGCTTCAAGAATCTCTTCCGGACTGGCCGGCACTCTTTTACCCCGATTCAACGGGGACAGGGCGCTCGCTGCGGTTGCAGCCTCATCCCAGTCGACCGTCCGCTCGACATCGAGGTCGCCCTTGAGCGCTCGGCCGATACTTCTCTTGTGATGCGGCAAACGCCAGGTATCCGGGTTCTCCGGGTCTCCGGCGATAGCGAATGCCTCGCGGGGCAGGCCATCTTTTATTCTCCCCATTTGTCTTGCCATAGCTGCCTCCCATCAGGGGCCATAATCGGTCGACTTCGAAACCGCCGGATAGTACGGCCGGTACAGGGCATTAAGCCTGACCCGGTTTCTCCTCCCCAGCCGCCTCAATTCCTGCCGGAAGTAGTTCAACCTTTCCCGGCCCCAGTCATGGAACTCGCGAGGCGTGATGTTTCCGCCGACATTCACCCGATTGACGGTGAAGATGGCCCACTCAACGGCAGCATAGCCGGCAGCGCCGGCAGCAACCAGGTCTTCATGCAGCTCGGGGATGGTGGAACTGCTGGCGTCAAGGGTGTGGAGTTTGCCGTAGTAGACACAGGCGTTGGAACCGTCCGGGATTTCTTCACTCAGGATGGTCAGCACGTCTTCCCATAACGAGAACCTCTGGTAGCATCTGGGGAACCGGTCCACCGGGTATTCGATAGCCACCACGATAACCCTGTCTGATAAATCCGATATATCCAGCTCCCGCGAGCCTGAGGTCGTGGCTTTAACCGCCTTCTCCTCACGGGGCAGGCGTTCGGACAAATCCTTCACCGCGCGGGCAATATGCCGGTTCAGTTCATCATCCGTCCAGCGGTAGTTGCCAGTGTCCTCATCATGGAGGTCACGTCTGACAATGGCTCTCATATCAGTCAAATTCATTACTACCTTACCCCCGTTTTTCTGACTTCCAATCTCTCCAGCCTGGTGCAGGGCAGGCCCTCATCATGGCCGCAGAGTTCAAAGTCGCAGAAGGAAATTTCCTCACTGTCCAGGCCCTCGTTGATGCTGACGGCTTTGCCGCTTACTTCCCTGGCATAGTCCATCAGCGAACGGGCATCAAACTCGCTGGCGAAGCTCAGGTCGATTCTCACACGATAATTCATCGGTACCTCCATTTCGTTGCCAGGTAGTTATGCTGGATTTCTTGGGCAGTTAGGGCGCGGTTATAGACCATTATTTCGCCAATTATTCCCCCAAAGGCTCCATAAGTATTTCCTACCCTGATTGAATTCGTATCTGTATGGACTCCAGCAACTCTTGAAACGGGCGTGCCAGTAACCTCCCCGTTCAAAAATAGACTTAAATTTTTATTATCCAGTGTCATTGCTGCCATTGAAAATTCGGCAGCAGATGTCAGGTCTCCGACGCCGTTAAGACTGACACTAGCCGTACCGTTCCCGCTGCGCCCGAATAAAAGACCAGTCGTTTGGTCAACTCTAAGATGATATGCCTGATTATTGCCGCTGCTATCCGTTGTTGAGGTTATTAAGTCTCTATAAGCACCGGAATTGGCCGTGCATTTAAACCACACCATGACAGTGCTTTTTGTCGGCTGCAATACGGAATTATTAGCCACATCCAATCGGTCATCGGTGGCATCAAAATAATGCCCATTAGGTCTCCACAAGGCACCGGTAACCGTGCATATATGTCCATAGGCATCCTTTGAGGCAAATGAACCGCCATCAAGCTCATACAATGGCAGATAAAGGACCAGACTGGGGTCAAAGACAAAGTTCATTTCTCACCTCACGATGCTGCGTATTTTACCCGAACATAGCTTGAGTTCTTCACCCTGGCCCAGCCTTCATTGGCCTCATTGCACTGGATGACCAGCCTCACCTCAAAAGGCAGGGAATTAAAGTTGCTGACCATCTGGAAGCGGCCGCTGCGGGTCTCCTCAACATAGCTCGTGCCGATATCGGTCTTGGTGATCGCGCCGTGCAGGTCGACCCAGGTGCCGCCCTTGTTCCTCCCCTGCCACTTGTAGGTAAGGTCAGCCGTAGATGAAGACACGGCCCGGAATGCCGCCGTCAGGCCGAACTCGATTTCTATTACCTCGCCAAGCGCCGGCGGCCTGACGGTGACGCACTCCACCTCGACATCGGTGTCCGCGGTGGTGGTATCAGCCTCCGCCGACCACTGGACGCCATCCGAAGTCAGGTCTCCCTTGGCAAAGGGATATTCCGTATGCTCTATTACTGCCAGTACCATCTTTTACCTCCTTGGAAAAGGGGGAGGGTAATCCCCTCCCCCCCACTGCTTTTTTAATCTTTCACCCCGATTAGAGCCGCTGCCTTGACCGCGCTGAATAACGCCAGCGAGACGTACCATTTGACCCTGGTCCTGGTGGCGTCCTTGCTTTCCATGGAGCCTATCGGCTCCACGGTCAGTCCGCCGGGGGCGGTCAGTCCGCACAGCGCCCACTCCCCGAACTGGACGGCGTAGATAGCGGAGCAATCGCTGCCGGTGGTCCCGGTTTCAACGCTGCCGCTCACCGCGTGAGTGTCCAGAATCCAGTCATTGACGCCGATGGCAATGCCGTCCCATAGCTGGACGAAGTTTCCCCACTGGTCACGGTCATTATCAACAAGACCGCCACTGGCTCGTACCAGCGCGTTGATTTTGCGCCGCGACCGGCGGCTCATAATGAGCATATCCGGCTTGCCGCCCTTGACGGCATCAATGAGCTCATCGAGCTTGGACAGGGTGAGGGTAGCCCCGGTATCTCCCATGGCGATGACCTGGTCGCTGGCCGTGGTGGGGTCAATCAACACCCTCAGGCCGTCAAACTGCTTGGAGCTGGTCGCGCTATCGCCATAGATAAAGGTCTCCTCGAACTTGTCCTTGACCGCCTTGGCCTTCAACTCTACCACCGCCGCCTCCAGGTCCTGGATATTGCTGCGGGTTGTCTTGAGAAAGTTGTCCACATCGGCATCTCCGCCCATAATCTTCAGGTTAGCGGTTATCTGTTCAAAGGTGGGCGTAGACTCCGCCCAGGTATCGCCAACATCGTAGAAATCCACGCTGGGCAGGGTCTTCTCCTGGTTATAGGTCAGCCCGTTGCCGACGATTTCAATGAAGGGCTGCCGCTGCAGGACAGGTGACTCCTTGATAATAGTCTCCACCACGCCCTGTAGCAGCATGTCATTGGATAATTTACTTGCTTCCGCCAGTGTTAAAGCCATTTATCTTTTACCTCCTATCGCGTATTCTATTTTTTCCCGCGGAGACAGAGCTGAAAGGTCGACCGGTGCCCGCTGCGGCGCCCCGGCTGGCACCCTGGTCCTTGAAGTTTCCTCTTCGATGCCCTGTTTCACTTTTTCGACCAGGGCTCTGGCGCTCTGCAGGGATTCGTCCACTGATTCAACCGAATCGCCGGTTATGAG
>JABMRL010000064.1 GCA_013202615.1 Dehalococcoidia bacterium | reverse complement strand
ATTTCCAGCATCTCGCAGGAAATCGAAGAAATCGAGGCGCCGGCCAAGCTGGACACGGTAACCGATGCCCCGGTAGCCAGGGCGCTTACCCTTATCATCGACGAGGCGGTTAAGGCTCGCGCCTCCGACATACATCTCCAACCCCAGGAAGATAAGCTGCTGGTACGTTACCGCATCGACGGCACGCTTCATAACACGCTGTCTTTGCCCCTATCAACGGCTACTCCTCTCATTTCCCGGATCAAGATTCTGGCCAATATGAATATTGCCGACCATCATCGTCCGCAGGATGGCCATTTTTCAGTACGTACCCGAGGTGGGCAGTCAATGGATATCCGCGTCGGCACGGTGGCCACCGTGTATGGTGAGATGGCGGCATTAAGGCTGCTTGATAAATCCAAGGCCATCCTGAGCCTGTCCGACCTGGGTTTCATGCCCCAGAGCCTGGCCAAATATGAAGAGATGCTCAAAACTCCGTACGGCATGCTTCTGGCCAGTGGCCCTACTGGCGCCGGTAAAACCACTACCCTCTACGCTTCGGTGAACTGCCTTGATTGCGCCGGGAGGAACATAATCACCATTGAGGACCCCGTAGAATACCGGTTTCAGGACATCAATCAGATTCAGGTAAATACACGTGCTGGCCTCACCTTTGCCAGCGGACTCAGGTCCATACTGCGCCTTGACCCTGACGTAATCCTGGTCGGCGAGATACGCGATGCCGAGACGGCCCGCATTGCCATCCAGTCAGCGCTCACCGGGCACCTGGTACTGTCTTCAATACATGCCAACGACGCCGTGGGCGTGGTGTTCCGCCTCCTTGACCTGGGTATCGAGCCCTTTTTGGTCGCTTCGGCGCTCATCGGCGTCATCGCCCAGCGTATGGTGCGACGGGTCTGCCCCGACTGCGCCCAGCTAACCCCGGTTTCGCTCGTAGAGCAGATGGGCTATGAGAAAGAAGTGGAGGAAAACCGGCAGGAGTTTCTTTACGGCAAAGGCTGCAAGTCCTGCTCCCAAACCGGATACCATGGCCGAAGCGGGCTATTTGAGATTTTACAGGTCAGTGATGAAATACGCATGATGTTACTCAATGGCACCACCACCGCCGCCGGACTCAGAAACCAGGCGATTAAGGAGGGAATGGTGCCTTTAGTCAAAGACGGGATGCTGAAGGTCAAGGAGAATTTCACCACCCCGGCCGAAGTTCTCCGCAACGCCTACTCCGTAGACTGACGGCAGGCCCCATTTAAATTTCGCCGCAACCAAAATAGAGGAGGAGCACCTCTGGGGAGAGACAGATGGTTTTCCAGTACATTGCCTATAACGAAAAGGGAGAGATAGTTAAAGGTAAGCTGCCGGCAACAAGTGAAGAGGCAGCTAATGACCTGCTCGGCTATGCCGGCTATCAGGCAATCAACCTCAAGCCGTACATCCCCTTTCTCAATGTCGAAAAGCTGACCGCCGGACTGTTCCGGGTAAAGCCGGGCGATGTCATACTGATATACCGGCAGCTGGCCATGCTCCTGGAGTCCGGCATTGATATCGTCGCCTCACTGGAACTACTGCAGGAACAGGCGACTAACCGCGCACTGAAGCGGGTTCTGGACGATGTAATCTCGGAACTGCGCACCGGTCATCAGCTATCCAGGGCACTGGGCAAGCACCCTCATGTCTTTCCCCCTATTTACTGCCGACTTTTAGGCGTGGGAGAGCAGAGCGGAGACCTTGAGACGGTGCTCAACCAGGTGGCTGACTATATGGAGAAGGAAGTCACCACCACCAAGGAGACTAAAAGCGCTCTGATGTATCCGGTGGTCACCTCGCTGGTTACGGTCGTCGTTATTGCCGTTCTGGTGACGTTTGTCTTACCCCAGTTCGGCACGATGTACGGTTCACTGGGCGTTGAGATGCCAGCATCCGCCAGGCTGCTCATTGACCTCTCCGGCAAGCTAAAGGAATACTGGGCCTATCTCATGCTGGGCACGCTGGCCGTCCTGGTTCTGGCCTACTTTTATATCAAAACGCCGAAAGGCCGGGCCAGATGGGATAGACTCGTGCTGCGTCTGCCGGTGCTCGGGAGTGTAATCCACCTGAGCGAGCTATCCCGCCTCTGCCGGAGCATGTCACTGTTATTCCGCACCGGCCTCCCCCTGACCGAAATCCTCCCTCTGCTCATTCAGAGCAGCCGGAACCGGGCGCTATCCGAAGCCCTCGGTGGTGTCCAGCAGGGCATGATAAAGGGCGAGGGTATCTCGCAGCCCATGACCAAAAACAAACTCTTTCTGCCCATGATGGTGCAGATGGTGAGGGTCGGCGAAGAGACGGGTAATCTTGACGTTACGCTGCTCGCCGTTGCCCGCAGCTACGAGGTTGAAGCCGAGGACAAGACCCGCTCCCTCATCGCGCTGATACAGCCAGCTATGACGCTGATTATCGGCTTGGTCATCGCCGCCCTTGCTTTTTCCCTCGTTTCCGCCATGTATTCTATCTACGGACAGGGATTTTAACAGGAAATCGACGATGAGATTCTGGCAAAAAATTATGGGGTTGAATCGGCGGGAGCTAGGCATAACCTTCCTGGAAACGGTTATCGCCCTGGCCATACTCGGAGCTGTCTCCGTTGCCTTTCTCAATGGTCTGACTTCAGCCTCGAAATCAGTCTTCATCGTTGATGAAAAGACAACCGCCGGAAGCCTTGCCCAGAGCCAGATGGAATGGATAAAAAACGCCAGCTACTCATACAACGCCACCTCGTATTCAGCAGCGCCGATTCCTGATGGAAAGGATTACTTGCAGTATTCGTCAGTTGTGTCTGCAGAGCCGGTACACACTCCGGATGATGGCATCCAGAAAATCACGGTGTCCATTCAACGCTCCGGCAAAGGCGTTTATTTTCTTCAAGGATATAAGGTCGACCGATGAGACGCAGTGAGAAAGGGTACACACTTATCGAATTAATCGTGGCGGTGGCCATTATCGTGCTGGTGAGCGGTGCGGCGTCCATCACTATCTTTCAGGTTTTAAAAGGTACGGAGACGAACAATTCTCATATGAACGCGGTACGCCAGGTACAGAATGCGGGGTACTGGATAAGCCGGGATGCCGCCATGGCGCAGAGTATCGAAACGGACAATTTAACATCGCCGGATTTCCTCGTCTTCAACTGGACCGAATGGGATAGCGAAAACGAGGAAATATATCACTCGGCAACCTATTTCTTTGAGGATTTAACCGATGGTACAGGCAAGCTGAAACGAAGTCACTGGAGCAGCGCCGGCGCCAATGAACAGACCTTTATCGCCCAGCACATTTATTATGCTCCCGGCGACCCCGATAATACCAGTAAAGCAGACTATCAAGCTCCGGTACTGACGTTACAACTCGCCTCGCTTGTTGATGAGGCCAGAGAGATAAGGGAATATCGGGTAACACACCGACCGAATATTTAACGGTGAGAAGCCAGTGTTTAGGATTTTAAGGAAAATATTAAAAGGTGAAGCAGGACAAGCCTTTCCCATCGTTTTAGCCATGCTGGTTATCGGTGGCCTGACCATCGTACCGAGCCTGAACCTGACCTTCACGAGCGCGAAAACCAGTCACATGCTTGAGGGCGGAATAAAGGGCACCTACGCCGCTGATGCCGGTGTGGAAGAAACGTTATGGTCGCTGGCCAATGGCGAGTCACCTCCCACCCAGCTGCCAGACAATATCAACGATATGCAGGT